>JBCCNY010000269.1:0-4950 GCA_039025595.1 Pseudomonadota bacterium
CCGACGCGGGTAAGTTTCTCGACATGCTCTACACCAATATGATGAGCACGTTGAAACCCGGGCGTTGTCGTTATGGCCTGATGTGCTCTGAAAACGGCTTTCTGATGGATGACGGCGTCGTGGCGCGGCTCGACGAGGACACGTTCCTTTGCCATACCACGTCCGGTGGGGCCGATCATATCCATGCTCATATGGAAGACTGGCTGCAATGCGAGTGGTGGGATTGGAAAGTCTACGTGGCCAACGTGACCGAGCAATACGGTCAGATTGCCGTTGTTGGTCCCAAGGCGCGCGAAACGCTGAAGAAACTGACCAAGGAGGATGTGAGCGCCGATGCCTTGCCCTTCATGGGCTGGAAGGAGCTGACGCTGGCAGGCGTTCCCGTGCGGGCCTATCGGATCTCGTTTTCGGGCGAGCTCAGCTACGAGATCGCGGTGCCCGCCGGATCGGCGCGGGCGCTCTGGGACGCGCTGCTGCAGGCAGGCGAGGAATTCGGCGTGATGCCCTACGGTACCGAGGCCCTGCACGTGATGCGCGCCGAGAAGGGCTTCATCATGATCGGCGATGAAACCGACGGCACGGTCATTCCGCAGGATCTGGGCCTGCACTGGGCGATCTCGAAGAAAAAGGACGACTTTCTGGGCAAGCGCGCGCAGGAGCGGTCCTATATGAAGAACCCTAACCGCTGGCAGTTGGTGGGACTGGAGACGACCCATGGCGAGGTTCTGCCCGATGGCGCCTATGCCACCGCGGATGGCCATAACGAAAACGGCCAGCGCAATGTGCAGGGGCGCGTCACGTCAAGCTATCACTCGCCCACGCTCGGGCGCGGCATCGCGATGGGGCTTGTGCTCAACGGTCCCGACCGGATGGGTGAGCTAATTGATTTTCCCAAGCTCGATGGCACGGTGATCAAAGCTAAAATTGTCAGCCCGATCTTCTATGATCCAGACGGGGAGAAGCAGAATGTCTAGCGAAGTCAGTTCTTTGTCGGGCGCAGCTTATGTGGGTTACGTGCAAGTCACAGAGACCGGCCTGAATGGCATGATCACCTTGCGCGGGGATCTCTCGGACGCCAATTTCACCAAAGCGGTCAAAGGCGCAATCGGTCTCGATGTGCCCGATACGCGCGGTATCGGCTTCAAGGACAGAAAAGGCATCGCTTGGATGTCCCCGGACGAGCTGATGGTTTTTGTTGAGTATAAGGACACGGCGAAAACCGTTGCTGCCTTGTCCGAGGCGCTGGCAGAGCAGCATCACCTCGCCGTCGATGTCTCCGATGCGCGTGCGATGTTTGCCTTGACCGGGGCGTCGGTGCGCGAAGTGGTGGCAAAGCTCTGCCCCGTTGATATGGATCCGGCCCAATTCGGGCCGGGTAAGATCCGCCGCACGCGCATGGCACAGATCCCGGCGGCGATCTGGATGCCGAAAGAAGGTGAGATCCGTGTGATCTGCTTTCGCTCAGTGGCGCAATACGCCTTTGATCTGCTCAAAGACGCAGCAATTCCGGGCAGTGAGGTCGCTTTGTTTTCCTGAGGCTGCAAGCTTCGCTGTTTTTCGGCGAGGCGGAGATGGTTGTGCGGGTTCCTCATGTACGCTTGTTGGCGCGAATGCCTGGCGATGAGCATTGGCAGGATATGTGCTGCTTGCGCGTTCTTTTCGAGCGCGACCACGCATCTGCGTGTATAGGCTGAACGAAGACACTCTGCTGATCGCTTATGACCCCTGTGACGCACTGCGTAAAATTCGTTTTTATTTCCATGAGGTAAGGACGCGTTTTTCGCGCGAATTGGCGCGCATTAGCGTCCGGGATTGGGCTTCGCCTCCGTTGCAGGGTCATTCTGCCTGATACTGTCCCGCGCTTTGCATCGAAGCTAAGCCGCAGATCGGCCTTGACGTGACCCGCCTCACGCTACCATGTACCGCCTGTCGGATGACATTCTGAACAACAAACAAGACACAGAAGAGACAAGGGGGCCCTTTATGGCTTTTGAATTGCCCGATCTTCCATATGCGCACGATGCACTGGCCGCACAGGGCATGTCGCAGGAAACACTGGAATACCACCATGACCTGCACCACAAGGCCTATGTCGATAATGGGAACAAGCTCATTGCCGGCACTGAATGGGAAAGCAAATCTGTCGAAGAGATCGTGAAGGGCACATATCAGTCCGGCGCAGTGGCTCAGAACGGGATCTTTAACAATGCGTCCCAGCACTGGAACCATGTTCAGTTCTGGGAAATGATGGGTCCGGGCGACGGCGGCATGCCCGGTGAGCTGGAAAGCGCGTTGACCGAGAGCTTTGGGTCGGTGGACAAATTCAAAGAGGAATTCGCCGCAGCGGGGGCGGGTCAGTTTGGATCCGGCTGGTGCTGGCTTGTGAAAAATGCCGATGGTTCCTTGGCCGTTACCAAGACAGAGAATGGCGTGAATCCCCTCTGTTTCGATCAGACGGCGCTGTTGGGATGCGATGTTTGGGAGCATTCCTATTACATTGATTTCCGCAACAAGCGCCCGGTTTACTTGGCGAACTTTCTCGACAAATTGGTGAATTGGGAAAATGTCGCCTCGCGGATGTGAGGATTGACACAGGTTTCAAGAACAGCGGCCTTTCGGGGCCGCTTTTTTGTCACTTTAAGAAACAGTTTGTGACCCAGCGGCTTGTCGGTTTGTGCTGGCTATTTCTCGGTTAACGTGTAACACGATATGCCGATGGTAAGGGGAAGCACCATGCGTTTGGTGTTAGCGTTTTTAGTACTGGTGGGTATCGCGTTCGGCAGCGACACCGTCTCGGCGAGTGTGCTGAACGCGACCCAAATTCGTCTTCTGGATCTTGAGGATACTCATCAATCCGCTGCTTGGTCACGCGAGACAGATTTCTCTAACGAGCGCGTTCGGCAGGGCGCGTGGAATTCGACCATTCCGTTTCTGGCTACCTTGAAACCACGATCGCGGTTTGATGCGGCGCGCGCAGTCGCGCTTTCAAAAGACATAGCCGGATCGTTTATCAAACAGAGCGCCTATCCAGCGCGTGTGTTGTGGGGCGGGCTCATCACGCAGATCACTGCGTTCAAAGACGAAACCGGGGAAGATCAAAACCTGTTTGCACAGGCTTTTCGCGCGCAAGATGTGATCGCATCGCTGGCGAAACGGGCGCATGAGCGCAAGGTGCGCCATTTCCTGATACATGACTGGCCGGGACCCGGAAGGATCGCCTCTTCGGGTTCGTCGGCGGGCAGTCATGCGCTGGCTGCGTCTCAGATCAACTATGTGACGCCGTCCTCAGCGCCCTCGACATTTGATGATGGCAGCGCGACGATCATCTTGGCTTCCGTCGAGTCGCCGGATATCCAAAGCGATGCGCCCCCTGCACCTTCTGAGGCGTCTAGCGGATTCGGTCCGCCGGGCTGCGAGTTGGCCACGCTCTCGGACCCCGATTGTCCGGAAGGGCCAGAGACTTTGGGGCGCATGCCCTATGCGACGGCGCTGTCACCGAATGGCACTCCTCTGGCAGTCTCGTTCTCAGCAAGCTCGTCTCCGAGGACACCTAGTTTGTTGTCGCCTCGGAGTATCGGAAACTCGTTTTCGAGCTCTGGTTCCGGATCCGGATCTGGTTCCGGGACGGGTGAGCAAGTTGGCGAAGAGGACGTAGGAACGATTATCGACAATGTGGGCGACGACACCGACGTGCCGTTCTTCCCTCCCATGGATACTGACGGGGACTCATACGGCGACAGAGATCAGGATATCATTCTAACAGGTCCTTCCGCCGTCCCGATCCCAGGCTCTTTGGCTTTAATCCTCGTAGGACTGACTTCGTTGGCATTTATGCGTCGTCAGAAGACTCTCAGTCCAAAGCTCTAACGGCTTTCGTTCGTATCGGCCGTAGCGGAAGGTTCGAGCGCAGTTGCGATCGCATCCATCAAACCCTCTACATCGTCCGCAGAATCAACAAAATCTCTCAGGCTTTGATCTGCGAAGCCGCGCTCGATGACATGGTCCAAAAGCCCCAGAAGCGGCGTCCAGTACCCCTCTATATCGAGTAGAAAAACGGGTTTTTCGTGCAGCCCGATCTGGCGCCACGTCAAAACCTCAAAAAATTCATCCAGCGATCCCGCGCCACCAGGTAGAACGACCACGGCATCACAGTTCATGAACATAACCTTTTTCCGTTCATGCATCGTCTCGGTGACGACATATCGGTTTAGATCTACTTTCCCGACTTCCTGGCGAACCAGATGTTCCGGGATCACGCCAAATGTATCGCCACCAGCACTCTGCGCAGCGCGGGCGACCGCCCCCATCAGCCCGACATCGCCGGCGCCGTAAACCAAGCGCCAGTCGCGTTCCGCAAGGCTGCGTCCAAGCGCGTCAGCGGCCTGTTCATAGGCTGGATCATGACCGGACCGTGAGCCGCAAAAGACACAAATCGAGCAGGATGACATGAATTCACACTTCTATGAACGGCAGGTACTTTGACCGTTTTAGCGTGGGTTGGTAATCTGCTGCAATGTCACGTTTGTGGTTGGGGTCGTTTGGGTGAGTTCGGCGATGGAAAAAAGAGTCAGTCAGATTGTCGTGGGGTTTGCCGCGGGTCTCGTTGCTGTGGTGGTGGTTCTTTTGATCCTCGCGCTTCTTTTTAACTGGAGATCAAACCAAGAGCGACAGAGCGGATTAGGCGCGTTTTTGGATGAAGAAAACTCCGTTGCGCTCTCGCCAGAGGAGAGCGCAGAAGACGCCGGAGTTTTAACAAACGAAACTGCGGAACAAGCGGTCGAGGCGGCCTCTGAACTTATGGTTGAGCCAATAATCGAGGAACAACAGACACCTGAAATCACGACCTTTCGCCTCTATCCGGACGGACAGATGTTGGTTGCAGGGCGTTCTTTCCCGGGTTGGGAGACGATGGTACGGCTCGACGCCGATGTGATCGCGACCTTTCTGCCA
>JBCCNY010000270.1:0-4930 GCA_039025595.1 Pseudomonadota bacterium
AATCGGCAGACGGTCACCTTACCGTGGCGGCGTGTGGACTCACCGACAGAATTGTTTGCCTTTGCCGAAGATGTGTCGCAGGCGCCTCGGCGGTGGCGCAATTTTTCGACAGCGATCGGCGAGGCGTTGACGTTTTCGGCGCAGCAATTCGAGGACGTGCCCGATTGCAAACGCCGGGTGATTGACGTGTCAGGCGATGGGTCGTCGAATGAGGGGATCGCACCGACGGATGTTCGTGGTCAGCTTTCGGCTCTGGATATCACGGTAAATGCCATCGTGATCGAAGGGGCAGAGCCGGACTTGCCGCAATATTTCGGGAACAACGTGATTTGGGGTGCGGGCTCTTTTGTGATCACAGCCACTTCGTTTGATGATTACCCGGAACGCATGCGCCAAAAACTACAAAGAGAGGTGTCGATTCCCATCGCTGAAAGCGACTATTTTAGGAAATGACGGAGATTTGTGATCACGGTTTATTTTGCGTGATCACAAAATAGATAAGAGGAGACGCGTTACAGGGTCTTGAAGCGATTAAATATTTGCAATCACATCGTAACAGTGAATACTGAGATGAGCTAACGGGCCAAAGTCCCAGTGGCGCAAAGGATGATGCGTTGGGCAAAGAGGGAAATCATTCGCATGGCAGACGTTAATCGCGGCAATCGGCCTTTGTCGCCACATTTGACGATCTACAGGCCACAGCTGACGTCAATGTCGTCCATCCTAGTTCGGATAACGGGGATTGGTTTGCTGGGCGTGTCAATTTTTGTCGTCTGGTGGCTCGTCGCGGCCGCAACGTCGGAAGCCGCGTTCGCGTTTATTGATACACTGATGCGGAGTTGGATCGGGGATCTCGTCATGCTCGCCGCCACGTGGGGCTTTTTTTACCATATGCTGGGCAGGTTGCGTCACGTCATCTGGGATTTCGGCTATTGTCTGGATGTCTCGGTATCCGAGAAAATGGCGATCGGCATGTTCGGCTTGGCAACCGTGCTTACGCTGATCGCTGCATTGGTTTTGTGAGGTTTTCGCTATGAAATTTGCAACCGATCGTAAGCGCGCTCAGGGGTTGGGATCTGGACATCAGGGAACACATCATCACTGGCAGATGATGGTAACCTCGATCGCTCTGCTTTTTGTTGTGCCAGCTTTCATCATCACATTTGGCCTCGGCTTGGGCGGCACATATGAGGAAGTCGTTGCCTATTACAGCCGACCGGTCCCGGCTATAATTATGGTGCTGTGTCTGATCGTCGCGATCTTTCATGTGATGCAAGAAACGCTCGTGGCGATCGAGGATTATGTGCCCGGTATCCCGGGCAAATTGGCGCATATAGGCATAACCGCCTTCAGCTACGTGCTGATCGCCATAGGTATATTCGCAATCGCAAGGATGGCTCTTTAGGAAACGGGAAATTAACGTGGCTGCATACGAATACGAGACGCATGATTATGACGTCGTAGTAGTGGGCGCTGGCGGAGCAGGTCTTCGAGCGACGCTGGGAATGGCGGAGCAAGGCTTGCGCACGGCATGTATCACAAAAGTTTTTCCGACCCGATCCCATACGGTCGCGGCGCAGGGTGGCATTGCTGCGTCCCTCGGCAATATGGGACCCGATTCATGGCAATGGCACATGTATGACACGGTCAAAGGTTCTGATTGGCTGGGCGACACGGATGCGATGGAATATCTGGCGCGCGAGGCGCCCAAAGCTGTCTACGAACTGGAGCATTACGGTGTGCCTTTCAGCCGGACCGAAGAAGGCAAGATCTATCAACGCCCGTTTGGGGGTCACACCACTGAGTTTGGTGAAGGGCCTCCGGTTCAAAGAACATGTGCCGCAGCGGACAGAACAGGTCACGCCATTCTGCATACGCTCTATGGGCAAAGTCTGAAGAATAACGCGGAATTCTACATTGAGTATTTTGCGATCGATCTTCAGATGACCGATGACGGTGTCTGTACCGGAGTTGTGTGCTGGAAGCTCGACGACGGAACGATCCATATCTTCAACTCAAAGATGGTTGTTCTGGCTACCGGTGGATATGGGCGAGCCTATTTCAGCGCAACCTCGGCCCACACCTGTACTGGTGACGGCGGCGGCATGATTTCCCGTGCCGGCTTGCCGCTTCAGGACATGGAGTTTGTTCAGTTCCATCCTACCGGCATTTATGGATCGGGTTGCCTCATTACAGAAGGTGCGCGGGGCGAGGGTGGCTATCTTACCAATTCCGAGGGGGAGCGGTTCATGGAACGCTACGCCCCCAATTATAAGGATCTTGCACCACGCGATTATGTGAGCCGGTCGATGACCATGGAGATCCGCGAAGGACGTGGCGTCGGCGAGAACGGCGATCATATCCACCTCAATCTAAGCCACCTGCCGGCGGAGGCCTTGCATCTTCGCCTGCCGGGCATTTCAGAGAGCGCGCGGATCTTTGCGGGCGTGGACGTGACCAAAGAGCCGATCCCTGTTTTGCCTACAGTGCATTACAATATGGGCGGCGTGCCGACGAATTACTGGGGTGAGGTTCTCAATCCCACGCACAACAACCCCAACAACGTTGTGCCCGGGCTGATGGCTGTGGGCGAGGCGGGCTGCGCAAGCGTTCATGGCGCAAACCGGCTGGGATCGAACTCGCTCATTGACCTCGTCGTCTTCGGGCGGGCGGCGGCGATCCGCGCGGGAAAGGTCGTGGATGCCGACACGGCGGTTCCCGCCACAAACCAAGCGCAAGTCGATAAAGCGCTCGATCGCTTTGACGCAACACGGCATGCGAGCGGCGCTGTGCCAACGGCGGAACTGCGTTTAGAGATGCAAAAGACAATGCAATCGGATGCGGCTGTCTTCCGGGCAGCGGGGTCGCTGTCGGAAGGGGTCCAGCATATGGACGGCATTGCCCGCAAGATGGACGATCTTAGCGTGACGGACCGGTCGCTTGTCTGGAATTCCGATCTGATGGAAACGTTGGAATTATCTAATCTTATGCCCAATGCTCTGGCGACAATTTACGGGGCTGAGGCCCGCAAGGAAAGCCGGGGCGCCCACGCGCATGAAGATCATTCCAAGCGCGATGACGAGAATTGGCGGGTTCACACGGTCGCGCGGATCGAAGGCCATAAGGTTGATCTCAGCTATCGCCCAATCATCGTCGACCCGCTCACAGCCGAGATCGAAGGCGGTATCAAGCTCAAGAAGATCGCACCAAAGGAACGGACGTTCTGATGCGAGTTGTTCGACGATTGATCTGTTTGGATGGCCCATTGGCTTTGACCTTGGGAGGCTGTGCCGTGACTGACAACGTCGCCAGAGAGCAGGCGAAAACGGTCATTGCCTCTGTTGTGGAAAGCCGTTTCCCAGGTGTCAGCGTTGCTCCCGTGACAGATTGCGTCATCGACGCGGCGAGCGCGTCGGAGATAGTATCGGTATCCCGCGCGGCGAATACTGGCGTGACGCCGGACACCGTGACTATGGTTCTTGGGATTGCGTCCCGCTCAGAGTCTGTGAGTTGCATCACAGAAAACGGTCTTAGTCTTCTCGCCTGATCGGAGAAACGGAAATGGTACAACTTACGCTTCCTAAGAATTCTAGGATTACACGCGGCAAGACATGGCCAAAACCTGAGGGCGCGACCAATGTCCGCCAATTCCAGATCTACCGCTGGAACCCGGATGATGGCCAGAATCCAAGCGTTGACACCTATTTTCTGGACATGGACCGCTGCGGCCCGATGGTTCTGGATGCGCTGATAAAGATCAAGAACGAGATTGATCCGACACTCACCTTTCGTCGGTCCTGTCGTGAGGGGATCTGCGGCTCCTGCGCCATGAATATCGATGGCATCAACACATTGGCCTGCATTTATGGTCTGGATGAGATCAAGGGCGATGTCCGCATCTATCCGTTGCCGCATATGCCCGTGATAAAAGACCTGATCCCAGATTTGACGCATTTCTATGCACAGCACGCGTCTATCATGCCCTGGTTGGAAACCAAGACCAATCGCCCCGCGAAGGAATGGCGTCAATCCATCGAAGACCGAGCCAAGCTCGATGGTCTGTATGAATGCGTGATGTGCGCCAGTTGCTCGACCTCGTGCCCCAGCTATTGGTGGAATGGTGACAAGTATCTTGGTCCGGCCGCTTTGTTGCACGCCTATCGCTGGATCATCGACAGCCGGGACGAGGCGACGGGCGAACGGCTTGACGAACTTGAGGATCCCTTCAAGCTTTACCGGTGCCACACGATCATGAACTGTGCCAAGACCTGTCCCAAAGGTTTGAACCCTGCCCGAGCCATCGCTCAGATCAAAAAGATGATGGTCGAACGCGCAGTGTGAAGCGACGTTGAGCACGCTGTGGACAGCGCTAGCACTCGCAACCGTCGCCGGTATGTCCATTCCGGCGGGAGCATGGCTTGCTACATTCCAGACGGCTTGGCCGGAGTGGCTGAAGTCTGAGTTGAGGCACGGTGTTGTCGCTTTTTGTGCAGGCGCGCTACTCGCGGCAGTCGCGCTTTTGCTTATGCCGGACGGAACCGCGCGTCTGCAGCCTTGGCTAAGTGGTCGATGCATGAGAGACACAAGTGTACTCACACAGATTGACCGCTATGCACGTGCTGGCACTTGCATGCTCATCACTCGCCATCCTTCTACTCATCATGATGTACTGTTGTGTTGATGCTCCGTGCTGTGTGTTGGTGAAGGTGGGGCGCCAGTGCAGCGCTGGCAGCATCACTCCGAGTTTGCGGTGGGGCTGGATATGAGCGTGCTAGTAGAAGGCATGATCGCCTCCGCGGTACGTCCACCAAAGGCTCTCTTGTGAAGCCAAGACAAGCAAACGCCTGGCACGAAATCGTTCACATGGCAACCAAGTCGCTGCCTTGTGCTGCGCTTGTGCTCTTGCCCAGCTGTACTACCGGCGTTCATG
>JBCCNY010000271.1:0-4927 GCA_039025595.1 Pseudomonadota bacterium
GACCCTCCGAAGCTGACAAGCGGTAAGGGCACACCCACCACCGGCGCAAGTCCCATAACCATAGACATGTTAACAGCAAAAAAGAGAAAGAAGGCCACAGCCACACCGAGTGTCAGTAAAGAGGCGAAGCGGTCTTTGTTCATCAACGCGGAGACGACGCAAAAGACGATAATAAAGGCATAGAGCAGCAGAAGAGAAAATGCGCCGATGAAACCAAACTCTTCCGCGAGCGTCGTGAAGATGAAGTCGGTGTGCTTTTCCGGCAGGAAATTCAGGCGCGTCTGCGTCCCCTGCATAAAGCCTCGGCCTGTCCACCCGCCAGATCCGAGCGCGATCTTGGATTGGGTGATGTGGTAGCCTGCGCCCAGAGGATCTTTGGAGGGATCAAGAAAGGTATCAATGCGGCGATACTGGTAATCGGCCAACAACTGCCAGTCGGTCCCGCGACTTCGGAAAACGGCTAAAATGACCCCGACACCTGAGGCAATTACGGTCGCGAAATAGGCCCAATGCACGCCAGCAATGAACATAACCAGCCCCCCGCCTGCCAGCAGAAGAATCGAAGTGCCAAGATCAGGCTGCTTGATTACCAGCGCCACAGGCAAGAGGATGAAAATGACCGGCAATAGGACCCAGAACGGGTGCGACGTTTTCTTCAACGGGAGCCAATCGTAATAGGCCGCGAGCAGCATGACGAGCGTGATTTTCATCAGCTCGGAGGGTTGCAGTCGCATGAAACCCAGATCGATCCAGCGTTGCGCGCCTTTGCTTTCGATCCCCAAAAACTCGACTGCAACGAGCAACAGAACGGAGATTAGATAAGCCAGCACCGACATATTTCGCCAAAACCAGATCGGGACCATCGCAACAATCAACATGACGAAAAAACCGAGGGCAAAGCGTTTCGCCTGGGGCTCCGCCCAAGGGCTGAAAGACCCGCCTGCCACGGAGTAGAGCATCAGGATACCGATGGCTGCTACCGCGCTGAGCAGAAGCGCAAGCCCCCAGTTCAGATAAAGCACTTTACGCCATCCGGAGGGAACTGTTTTAACCGTGTATTCCAGGTAGCTCATGCGCGTTTAGGCCCGATCTCGGCTCGCGCGGTCGGCCGCTCGGCGTGTTCGGCGCAACTGGTCTTGCTGTTCCTTGATCCGGTCGCGATCTGCCGTTGGATAGGCTTCGAGAGGTGGATCACCGTTGTAGAGCGCCTGCAAGGTAATGTCCCGTGCGATGGGCGCGGCCGCCTTGGACCCGCCCCCACCATGTTCCACAATCACCGCCACGGCGATTTTAGGGTCATCGTGTGGAGCGTAATTAATGTAAAGAGCGTGATCGCGCCGCTCCCACGGCAGATCCTCGTTGCGAAAAACCCCGCTCGCGCGCTCAGCGGCCGTAATGTTTCGTACCTGGCTTGTGCCGGTTTTGCCCGCCATGCGAAATGTATCCTCGATGATCCTGCTTCGATAGGCGGTTCCACGGCGGTTGTTGGACACCGCGAACATCGCGCGACGTATTTCGCGAAGGTTGTTTTCGTTGATGCCCAGAGTTTCTGCGGGCTCGTGGACTTGTTCGACACCGTCGATTGATCTGATCAGGCGCGGCGTGATGGCTCGTCCGGTCGCCAGTCGTGCTGTCATGACGGCAAGTTGCAGGGGCGAGGTCAGGACATAGCCTTGTCCAATAGAGGCGTTCACGCTGTCGCCCACCCGCCAAACCTCGCCGCGCACGCTTTGTTTCCACTGCACGGTTGGGATCAAGCCCGCGGCAACAGAGGTCATCGGCAGATCATAATCGATCCCGAGACCCAGTTTGCGCGCCATCGCCGACATCTTGTCGATACCCAGCTTGAGGGCGAGATCATAGTAATAGACGTCGCATGAGTTGCGCAGTGACGTGTGCAGATCGACATAGCCGTGCCCACCGCGTTTCCAGCAGTGAAAGCGCCGCCCGGAAATCGTCATGTGACCCGGGCAGTAGGTCGTGTCGTTGACCCCGATCAACCCCTCTTCCAACCCGGCAAGCGCCACCACCATTTTGTAGGTCGAACCGGGTGGATAAACGCCCTGAACAGCCTTGTTGGGCAAAGGCCGGTATTTGTTATCCAATAGTGCTTTGTAATTGGACGATGAAATGCCGCGCACGAAAAGGTTGGCGTCATAGCTTGGAGAAGACACCGAGGCCAGAACATCCCCGGTCTGACAATCCATCACGACCGCAGCCGCGCTTTCCCCATCCATACGCGCGGCGATGTATTCCTGCAGCGCGTTATCCGTCGTGATCTGGATATCGGCGCCTGCCTCACCCTCGACACGGTCGAGCTCGCGCATCACCCGGCCGCCAGCATTGACCTCGACGCGTTTGGTGCCAGCCTTGCCGCGAAGCGTATCCTCGCGTCGCTTTTCCAGTCCGATTTTGCCGATCTGAAAGCGCGGAATGAGCAAGAGCGCATCCGGGGCGTCGATCTGTTCGAGATCGCGATCGCTTACGGGACCTACATACCCCACCATATGGGCATAGTCTGGCCCCATCGGATAATAACGCGAGAGGCCCACTTCGGGGTGAATGCCGGGCAGGGCCGGGGTGTTGACCGAGACGCGACTGATATCCTCCCAGCTCACCCGATCTGCCAGAGTGACGGGTGTGTCGCCGCGTAGTTTCAGCAAATCTTCGCGCGCGCGTTCCAGTTCGACCGGGTTCAACTCGACAATCTCCCCCAGCCGCGCGAGCACCGTTTCGATATCTTCGCTGACCTGCTCGCGGACCATCGTGATCCGGTAACTTGGCACATTTTCCGCGATCACTCTGCCTTCGCGGTCGAAAATGCGCCCCCGAGATGGCGGGATCAGATGAATGTTGATACGGTTTTCGTCTGCCAGCAGCCGATACTGGTCGGCCTCCTCGACCTGAAGCTGACGCATGCGCCATGTCAGCAGGCCCATGAACGCTGTCATTCCACCACCTAGTACAAGACCGCGCCGTGTGACAATACGCTGACTCTCAGAAGTTTCGCGGGGCGGTTGGCTCATGCTCGGCCTCCAAGTATGTCCAGATCTCCTGGCGCGCGTTTGCGAACACCGAACACGCTTTGAGACACGATCACCAAGACCGGATAGGCGGCAAGTGTCATGATCAGCTGTATAAGACTTAGACCTAAAGGCGCCTGATCTACCGCGAGCAAGTTCAAGACGGTTCGGTATGTCAGCGTGAGGGCAACCAGTGCGCCACCGACGGCCACCCATTCGGCGGCAAAGGTCATGTCGCGCAGACCAACGTATCGGGCGCGAAGAAATTCTGCGGTGATTAAAACGAGTGCCGTCCAGAGGCCGGGCGGGCGATGCAGCAGCAGATCGGACAACAGAAACAAGCCGGCGACCAAAATGGGCGGCACGAATTCCGGGCGGCGCAACACCCAAGCGAGGGTCAGAGCAAGGATCAGATCAGGGCCGGCCCAGATCCTTGGAACCGTATTTACTGGCAAAAGATGAAAGAACAAAATCGCGATTACGAGCACCGCGAAGAGGCTGCGCATAAGCCAGAGGCGACTTTGATTGCCCTCAGCCATCGCTTACCCTGCCAGTTTCCAGGATTTGTGCCCCGTCCTGGTTTGGTGCGGGCGGACCAATGAAGGGCGGGTCGGATGGAAGAACGAGATTTCCTGGCGTGCCGATCTGTTCGGTACCGTATTCGCGGAGAACTCTTAGAAATTCCAACCGTTCGTAATCCGCCGATAAGCGAACACGCAAACGGCCGCCGGGATCTTCGGCGACCTGCCCGATCAGCAGGTCCGCGGGAAACACACCGCCATCGCCCGAGCTCATCACCCGATCTCCGGCGCGCACCCGGTCGTCATCCTCGATAAAGTCAATGAGAGGTGCTGCGGTATTGTCGCCAAGGATCAGCGCGCGTTGACCGGAAGGTTGTATGGTGGCGGGAATGCGACTGGACGTATCGGTCAGCAATATCACGCGCGCGCTGCCAGCACCGACACCTGAAATGCGCCCGACAAGACCAAGGCCGTCCATCGCGGCCCAGCCATCTATGATCCCGTCGCGGGCGCCGACATTGATCAGCACTGATTGCCGGAAAGGCGAGCCGCTATCGGCCAGAACCACGCCGGTTACAAAAGTCAGTCGTGGGTCAAGCTGCACGTTGTTGAGGTCGAGCAGCCGGGCGTTTTCCTGCTCGAGCTGCAGCGCCGCCTCTTTCCAGGCCTTCATCTGTTGCAGCTCGCGGCGCAAGTCCCGGTTTTGTTCGTAGATCCTCTGGTAACTCTGAAAATCGCGCAGGATGTTCATCGTTCCCGTGACCGGTGCCATGGCCCATTCGAAGTTCGGCACAACCATGTCTGTGACCTGCGCGCGAAACCGCTCTACCCTAGGACTGTCGATCCGCCAGATCAGGAAGATCGCTAAAAGACAAAGGATTACTATGCTCAAGACGATACGCTTGAGGGGTCCGGAATAGTCGCTGCTTTGTCCTCTGTCCCGAGCCAATGGGGTCCCCTTTTAAAAGGGTGGGCGTTTCAGCTTTCGTAATCAATCGCGTGGCGCAACTGCTTTTCGAATTCTAGAGCCTTGCCTGTACCAAGCGCCACACAATTCAAGCTATCATCGGCGATCGATACTGCAAGTCCGGTCTGTTCGCGCAGCGCTAGATCAAGATCCCCCAAAAGCGCACCTCCACCTGTGAGCATCACCCCACGGTCAACGATATCGGCGGCAAGATCGGGCGGCGTGGCCTCCAGTGCGGTCATCACCGCCTCGCAGATCTGCTGAACCGGTTCGGCCAATGCTTCGGCTACCTGGGCCTGGCTGATTTCGGTTTCTTTCGGCACACCATTGAGTAGGTCGCGCCCCCGGATCTGCATCGAGGTGCCACGCCCGTCATTGGGCATCCTCGCTGTGCCAATCGACGTCTTGATCCGCTC
>JBCCNY010000272.1:0-4923 GCA_039025595.1 Pseudomonadota bacterium
AGATAGCCAAATGCAAAACCCGTTCCGGAGATCGCTCCTGCCTTCTGCGACTGACCCAGTGAGGGCAGCTGCGAATTCACGAAGATCAGCGCGTATTCGACGCCGATGAACCCCAGCGCAAAGGAGCTTAGCGCAAATACTAGGTTTGCCCCTTCTGGATCTGTCCACCAGAGCCCCGCCGCGCCTAAGACTGTCATTGAGGAAAAAACTGAAATCCACGGAATGCGGCGACCCGCTGTGTCTGCCAATGCGCCTAGAAATGGCGCACCAAAAGCAATCAGAAGCCCCGCAACAGCGAGCGTCCAGGACCAAAGCGTCTGCGCACGCGCATCAGCAGATAACTCGTCAAACCCTTGGGCCGCAAAGTGCTCCGCCGCCACCTGCGCGAAAAAAGGACCAAAGACGAAAGTCACAAGCAGCGTGTGGTAGGGCTGACTCGCCCAGTCAAAGAAGTACCAGCCCAGGATCCGTTTGCGTTGGGAGATCATCTTCGCAAGATCTCAAGGTACAGGTCAGGTCGCATCTTGCAACGCATGCTCGGACGCGTCCTCTTGCGGTGGCCACGGTCGCAGGGCTTCAGCGCCAATCCAGGCGGCGACCCAATCTGGGGGCGCCTGGCGCTCGGGTGAAAGACCCATTGCATCGGCAATGTTATCCGGCGGGACAATCCCACTTTGCCCGGTGATCGCAGCTCGATAAAGGATATGATTTGCACAGCGACCGTCCGCCTTCCACATGGATTGTTCAATGTAGATGAATTTATCATCCCACCAGACCGTTCGAGACCGCATTTCGATGCGTTCAAACATGCGTATGCGGTGACGATAACGCACGGAAGCTCCGGCCATGGTCAGCCCCCAACCCTTGTCTTTCAATAAGGCGATCAGTCCGGCGCGTGCCGCCATTGGAATGCGCCCCAAATCAAAGAGCGTGAGGGTTCGACCATTATTCAATTCCAGCCACAGATCGATGTCCCAAGGCAGACAGATGTGATGCGAGACATGGGTGTCGAACACACCCATCGGTGGTAGCTTTCGGGTTTGGTAGAGCTGCCACGCCATACGTATGAAAGGATACATACCAAGCCTCCTTGGCAGCAGTCCTAAGCAAACCCGCAAGAGCATCAACCGCAACCTTGCGTGACCCTTGCGAAAAACCAGCGCGCCAAGTAGGTATTTTGCTGGTTACTCTGGAGTGCGCAAAATGCAGGCCATTGCGGGACCCATCGGTCTTATCCTTGATGTCGCGTTTTTCATCATGATCATCCATATCATTATGTCTTGGTTGATCAGTTTTCAGGTTTTGAACCTCGGTCAGCAATTCGTTGCACAGATCTGGTATGGGCTAAATCGGTTGCTAGAGCCGATTTACGCCCCAATCCGTCGTTTCATGCCGGATACCGGCGCGATTGATCTCTCTCCTCTCGTGGCTTTTATCATATTGATTTCGCTGCGTGACTTCATCCTGCCCACGCTTCTTTGTAACGGTCGACCGCTTGGATTTTGCGGATAACAAGGGCTTGTTCACCGAATCGTAGTGTGAAAGACTCCACTGTAAGAGCAGAAAAAACAGATCTTACAGGGCCCCATGCAAAGTTCCTCTTTGCTGTTGAAGGACGTCTTCGGGTTTAGCGAATTTCGTCCCGGACAAGAAGAGATCGTGGCCTCCGTCGCGGGCGGACACGATACACTGGCGATCATGCCAACAGGAGGCGGCAAATCACTTTGCTTTCAGCTGCCCGCTTTGATGCGCGAGGGTGTGACAATTGTCATTTCACCCTTGATCGCCCTGATGCGCGATCAGGTCCGGTCGCTGCGTGCGGTTGGCGTGTCGGCGGGCGCGTTAACCTCGGCGAACTCGGATGCGGAAAACGAGACTGTTTGGCGCGATATCCATGAAGAACGGTTGAAAATACTCTATCTCGCGCCGGAACGGTTGGCCTCGGCCTCCGTGACATCGCTTTTGCGACGCCTGAATATCTCTCTGCTCGCTGTCGATGAGGCGCATTGCGTCAGCCAGTGGGGTCATGATTTCAGGCCCGACTACCTGCGGATCGGAGAGCTGCGGCGCACCCTCGATGTGCCGGTTGCGGCCTTTACCGCCACAGCCGATACAGAGACGCGCGCCGAAATCGTCGAACGCCTGTTTGGAAAAACAGCTCCACAGGTCTTCTTGCGGGGGTTTGATCGACCAAATATTCATCTGGCTTTTGCGCCGAAGATGAAGCCGCGCCAACAAATCCTAGATTTTGCGAACGCGCGGAAAGGACAGTCGGGGATCGTGTATTGCGGCACACGCGCCAAGACCGAAACACTCGCTGCGGCTCTCGCAGCGCAGGGCCACACGAGCTGTTTCTATCATGGCGGCATGGTTGCCGAGGACCGGCGAGAGGTCGAGCAACGATTTTCCAGCGAGGATGGGCTTATTGTCGTTGCAACGATCGCTTTTGGCATGGGTGTCGACAAGCCTGATATCAGATGGGTGGCGCATGCAGATCTGCCAAAATCGATCGAGGCCTACTACCAAGAGATCGGGCGCGCCGGCCGCGATGGCTTGCCTGCAGAGACGCTCACGCTCTTCGGGGCTGACGATATCCGTCTGCGTCGAACTCAGATTGATGAAGGGCTTGCGCCGCCAGAGCGGCGCGCTGCGGATCACGGGCGACTGAACGCTCTACTGGGGCTTGCGGAAACGCCGGGGTGCCGTCGGAAAAATCTGCTGTCCTACTTTGGTGAAACGGCAGAGCCCTGCGGCCATTGCGATACATGTGACGCCCCGCCAGAGACTTTCGATGGAACCGAAGCTGTTCAGAAGGCTCTGTCTGCGGCTCTGCGCACGGGACAAACATTCGGCGCGGGCCACTTGATCGATGTGCTTTGCGGGAACGAAACAGACAAAGTGCGCGCCCGTCGGCACGAACAGCTACCCACTTTCGGAGTTGGAAAAGACATCACCCCCAAGGCCTGGCAGAGCGTTTTTCGACAGATGATGGGTCAGGATCTTTTGCGGCCCGACGCGGAACGACATGGCGGAATGGTGGTGACGGAAAAAGCGCATCCGGTTCTACAAGGCACACAAGCCGTCACTTTGCGGCAGCATGTTCCCGAGCAATCGATCGCAAAACCAATGGCCAAAGCACTCGTGTCCGAGGAAGATTCACCGATGTTGGCATCCCTCAAGGCAAAGCGGCGCGAACTGGCGGAAGCGGCGAAGGTTCCCGCCTACATCGTTTTCAACGACAGAACACTCATCGAGATGGCAACGCAACGCCCTGCGGATCTGGATTCGATGGCGCGCATCAACGGGATCGGACAGAAAAAGCTGGATCGTTACGGTGCGGCCTTCCTGGAAGTGATTTGTGGTAGCGCCCAAGTCCCACACCCGGCGCGGCGCAAATTGGCCGGCGCCCCGGCGGGAGAGGTCTTTGACAAGCTCGTCGAGGCAGAGGCGCGTCTGGCGCGTGGGGAGTGCGGGTTTGAAAAGCCGTTGTCCTGCCCGCGCAATGTGCTGGCCAAAGTCGCCTCTCTGCGTCCCAGAGATATTGCCGCGCTGACAAGACTGCTTGGCGAGCGACGCACGAAGCGTTTTGGCGCCGCATTTCTGGACGTCCTACAGACACCGGACTAAATCCGCCTAAACGCAGTTGAAGACAGGAAAGTTGCATGCTCGTTGTCGTGTCGCCCGCCAAGAAACTGGACATGTCGCCCATTGAGGGTATCGGAACGACCAAGCCTGTTTTTCTGGAACGCGCGCAAGAGCTGGCCAGTGTAGCGAGGGGCCTGTCCGCTAGACAATTGAAGAAAATGATGCAGATCAGCGATGCGCTCGCAAATCTCAATGTTGAGCGCTTTGCGCAATTCGGTCAGATGGATCGCAAAGCGGCGGCGCTGGCATTTGCTGGCGATACCTATATGGGGTTGGAAGCCCGGAGCCTCGAGCAAGGCGAGCTCGATTGGGCGCAGGATCATTTACGCATTCTGTCCGGGCTTTACGGTCTTTTGCGGCCTTTGGACGAGATCGAACCTTACCGGCTCGAGATGGGCAGCCGCATGAAAACGTCCAAGGGCAAAACGCTGTATGAGTATTGGGGGGATAGTCTTGCCAAGGCACTCAATGTGCAGGCTGAGGCGAGCAAAAGTGCCGTTTTGATCAACTGTGCCAGTCATGAATATTTTGGCGCCGTGGCGCAGGACCATTTGCAGATGCCGGTGATCACGCCTGTTTTCAAAGAGCGGCGCAACGGAGAGTTGAAGATCATCAGTTTCTTTGCCAAGCAAGCGCGCGGCGCGATGGCACGGTTTATCGTGCAGAACCGGTTGCGCAATCCCGAGGCTCTCAAGGAGTTCGCGTCGGGCGGCTACCAATTTGAGCCCGGCGAAAGCAACGCTGAGTCATTTGTTTTTTCGCGCGAAAGTACAGCGGCGTAATCGGGGCACGCGTTGCGAGGACCTGTGCAAAATTATGCGAATGGCGCTTTTATCCCGCCGTCTTTGCCCTCATCGGCCGCCGCGGAGAGCCTCTCGTAGAGATCACCCTTGCGTAGCGGTTTGGTGAGATAGAAATCGATCCCAGATGCCAGAATGGCGTCGGCATCCCCGTCCATCGCATGCGCTGTCATCGCGACGATAGGGATATGCGTGCCGCTCCCGTTCTCCAGTTCACGTATCTTCGTTGCCGCTTGCTTGCCATCCATTTCGGGCATCGAGATATCCATGAAGATCAGATCGGGTTGAAAGCTCTGAAAGAGCTCGACGGCTTCCACACCATTTTCTGCAAACTGAAGGTCGATATCGGCCGCCTTCAGCATCTTTGAAAAGACGAGGCGATTCGTCTTGTTGTCTTCGGCGGCAAGCACGCGCATCTGACGCTCTGATTGTGCCTCGTTTTCAACCGGCGCTTCAGCGATCTCTTCCGCCTCAACCG
>JBCCNY010000273.1:0-4922 GCA_039025595.1 Pseudomonadota bacterium
ATTCGCCAACATGAAAGAGTGGCTCGCCATGTGTATCCTACGCCTATTGATTGTTTTTTTTGTTGTCGTCGGGGCAAATGCCGATCTCGCACAGGCGCAACAGGCAAAGTCTCAGGTGCTTTGGCTGAACGCGTCCGTGCCGGATAGATCCTATAATGTCGAACACCGCAGAATGATGGCAGATTACCTTGGTGCTTACGGCGACGGATTGGTTTTCAACGTGGAATTCGTCTCGTCGCGCCAGCACGGAGCGCTCGCGCGCAGCCTCTCAACGGGCCAATACGACGTCGTTGTCTTGGATGTGCTGGCCAATCGCACAACGGTGGGCCAAGAAGACGTCGAAGCGCTTAAGAGCTTTTATGCTTCGGGGCGCAACGCGGTCATGCTGGATGGCTCGTTTTGGATACGCAGCATAAGCCATAACCCCACGACCAACTTTCCCGGGAAGAACAATGGCACAGGCGGGCTATTGATCAATCAGATCCAGGCGCTCGTTGATGCAGGTGGCGGTATCCTGATCGGCACCGACCACAGTGATTTCCAGAGGACCGCAAATGTCCTGCTGCGCGGCCTGATCCCGAATGCCAAGTTTTCCGGCGTCACGTCTCCGTCGACAGATGGCAGTTTCAAAGGACGTGTGTTGCTGGCGCATGTCGAACCGGTGCGCGCGATTGATATTCTGGAGCACTGGCAATCGATCCCCAATCAGGGAGAGGCGCCCGTTGGCGCCTTCACGGATTTTACGGGGCGACCCGTCACGCTCTATAATCTCGTGGCCACAGCGGATCAGCCCGGTGGTGGCACGCGTCGCCCCTATATCTCCGCCAGTTTTGACCCGGGAGACGAAGACTTTGCCATAGACTCTGAGACCGCGCCCGAGATCGAAGAAACACCGCAACTGCCCGACAACATGCCTACGCGGAAGAGCGGATCCTAGTGTCAATCCTACGGGTTTTGATCGTTGCCATCGCTTTCGTTGGTGGCGGAATGTGCCAAGCGCAATCGCAGCAAGACTTAACCCGCGTGCTTTGGGTGAATGTGTCTGTGCCTGATAGAAAATACACGGTCGAACACCGCAGGCTTATGGCCGACTATCTATCGGCCTATCAGGGCGGGACAGTTTTCGATGTTGATTTCGTCTCGTCGCGCAGCGGCGGCGCTATCGCTCGCGGTCTTTCAACAAGACAGTATGACATCCTTGTTTTGGATGCTCTCGCAAACCGCATGACGGTTGGAAACGAAGACGTTGAGGCGGTCAAGGCTTTTTACGCGTCAGGACGCAATGCGCTGATGCTGGACGGGTCGTTTTGGATGCGCAGCATCGATCATAACCCCACGACAATCTTTCCTGGCAAGAACAAGGGCACGGGTGGATTGCTTGTCAATCAAGTCAAAGCTCTGGCCGACGCGGGCGGAGGTATCCTGATTGGTACCGACCATAAGCAATACCAAAAGACAGCAAACTCTGTTTTGCGCGGTTTGATCCCAGACGCACACTTCTCTGGCATCACGTCGCCGTCAACAGATGGCAGTTTCAAAGGCCGCGTCTTGCTGGCCCATGCGGAACCCGTCCGCGCGATTGATATTCTGGAACACTGGCAATCGAAGCCCGATCAAGGCGAGGCGCCGGTTGGCCCCTTCACAGACTTCACGGGCAGGCCTGTGACGCTCTTCAATCTCGTGGCTTCCGCGGATCAACCCGGCGGAGGGGAAAGACGCCCCTATATCTCGGCCAGCTTTGATCCGGGCGATGAAGAGTTTGCATTAACGACGGTCACGGTTCCTGACCTCTTGGAAGCGCCCAAGCTGACAAAAAACATGCCCACGCGAAAAAGCGGTCCGATCAAGGTCGAATGATACAACTCGATGAGCTTTAATGCTCACCGATCGCGAGGTTGAGAAGGTCTGTTTCGCTCATATCGGGTGACACAGAATACGCCACCAGATCTTCCCCAAACTCTGTCAAAAGAGTGAGCAACTCGGTCTGACCAGAGCCTTGCAGATCGCTTTTTAGCGTCTCAAAAGCGCTCTCGCGCTCTTTCTCTTCGATATCACTCGACAGCGTTTCAAGCGCGGACCGATAGGATAGCAGATAAGTCAAAAGATTTTCGCGCAGTCCCGAGATCCGAACGTTTGTATCTTCCCATTGTTTCAAAAGGCGATCTCTCTGCTGACCAGCAGGCGTGTTTCTGACCAGATCCCGCAACCCAAGCGCGGAGTACTGCAAACGCGATATCTCATTGCTGTCCTCCAGCAACGTGTCGACAAAAGCGGCGCCGCTTAAGAAAGTTGACTTAGCCGCCTGTGACAAAGATTCTTCGGCCGCTTCCCTAACAACGCGAAACTCAAGTTGCAAAGCGCTCAGGGCCTCTTTGCGACGCGGGTCGACCTCGGCCTCCAACATGGTTGAGAGAGCGGCCAGAGGATCACCGCTGTCCTCGGGCGCTTGATCGGCCTCAGAGATCCATCTTTCCTGGATCGCGTCGTAGCTTGCATCGGTGACGATATGCGCAGAGATCACCGGTCTGATCCCAAAAAACGTACCAACCAAGGCGCTACCTGTTAGCGGTGTGAACATCGGGTATTCGCGTCGCTGGGCGGTGTAGATCCGCTGCTCTTCGGTATCGATCGATCCGCCGCGTGTCACGAGGCCACCCGCCTGTCCGTGAGCGCGCCCGATTGCGTTGAGCCGATAGGGTTCGAGCATCAGTTCTTCGGCATTCCCGTAGATATCGAAAAGACCGATCGGATTGGGATTCCGGATCCCCACGGGCCGCAGCTTTCCACGTCCCTGGCCCGGCGCCTGGAAATGGGCGTATTGCGACAGATCTCCTTCGCTGAAGAACCGACGCCCCAAGAAGATGCTCGGATCGGCCTTGACCCCGCCACGGGCTGCAAACTCCCATTCGGTTTCCGTTGGCAGCCTTAAAAAGCCAATACGATCCCCTTCCGCTGGCATCGCATCGCGGGCATTGGCGAGCACCCATTCTGTCATTTGACGCGTGAGATCAATGGCATCGAACCAACTCAACTCGCCTTTGGCGAATTGATCGCGGCGCGAAAATGGCTCGTCGCAAGCGCCGATGATCGCCCGGTATTGCGCCACATTCATTTCATAGCGCGCGATATAGTAATAGCTTGCGCCCAACGCCTCTTCGCTAAACGGCCCTCTCAGATAGGTCGGTTGCAAATAGTCCGAAAAGCCGGTGTCCGCGCTCGACTGGCCCATGCGAAACGGTCGATCTGCCAGCGGATTAGCGATTTCGGTGGGAACCGCGACCCGCTGAAACGCCATGCCGCCGCCGCAGGGCAGGGGCAGGATGAGGTCCGCTGGTTCGGCACCCGTGATGGTGACGGCGGGGTCGATCAGTTCCGGTGGCCAGTCCTGAGCGGACTGAGCCGATGCGCCGGATGCGGCAAACGCTGACAAAACGGCACAGGTGGTGAGACAAGACCGGAGATGAAATTTGGCTGACATTACGTGGCGCCCTCCCTCAAAACGTCCGCCGGATCGCTTTGACCGGCCCGACGTGCGGCAAGCAAGGACGCCCCGGAGACAAAGATCAAAACCAGCCCACAAATAGCAAGGATTTGAGCCGCGCTCAGGGAAAACAGCCCCGAATCCTGCTTCAGGCCACTCTCAAAGAGGGTCTCGGCAAAGGATGTGGCACAGACGTAGATGACAAAGGAGGCGAGCAATCCCAAAACGCCGGAGACTAGCGCCTGGACCACCGGGAAAAGCCAAAGCTGCCTGCCGCCCAGACCAATCAGCGCCAGAGCGGCCATGACGCGTCGCTTGCGTACTATTTCCCCCCAAAACCCGAAAACCAGTGCTGCTGCGAGCCCGATTGAGGCGACACAGACGGTGAAGACCAAGGCAAGGTTCAGGTTGCGGCCAAGTCCCAGGATAGCGCTCACCTCGGCGGTGCGGGCCTCTGTGCGGACGCCAAATACCTCTTCGATACGCGACTGTAGCGGGGCGAGGCTTTCCAGATCCCGCGCAAACACGCGTAACCCTTCGAATTCTCCAATACGCTCGCTAAGCGGTCGACCCTCGGTGATGCCGTAATCTGGCAGTGCATAGGCATCATAGAAGGCCTCGACCCGGTCCAGCACGTCTATATGAGCCAGCACATTGCGTCCGCTAAATTGCGCATCTTTCAGAACCGCAACAACGGTCAAAAGCTGCATCATCTGACGCGGGCGGTCTTCGGCTTGGGTGATCACCTGCAAGCGCGCGCCGGGCTCAATACTCAATTGCCGTGCGAGACTTGCGCTCACCACCACATCCTCGCGCCCCAGTTCAACACCGTCGGGCAAGTTCGGATCACCCGTTCCAGACGGGATAAGCAAGGCATCGCGCTTTTCGCGCGCGCCCTCGACCCGCACATTCACAAAATCAAAGAGGCTTCGCGTCTTCAGCGTGACGAACCCGGCCTCGTCCCATCCTCTGACCTGTTCCGCATCAGAGGGCAGAAAAACCTCGTTGCCTGATGTATCGATCTGGAGCGTGGACGGATCGGACAGCAATCGGCCGATCATTGCGTCATAGACGCCGTTTTTGACGCCAAAGAGTACGAGGAGCGGCACCAAAACCCCGGCCAGTACCGCGACGTTGCAAATGAGGTGGACCTTCTGATGAAAGAGGTCGCGCAGAGCCAGTTTCAGGACGAGTTTCATCCCACCGCCTCCAATTCACTCAAGACGCTATGGACAGAATTGGGGATCTCTGAGGGGGACAGGTCGAGCATCACGCGGCGCGTGGCAAAGCGATCCAGCAGCGTGACGTCATGGGAGGAAACAATCACCGCAGCCTCGCCGTTCTGCGCCGCATCCATCAAAAGCGACAGAGCTTTGACCGCATTTTCGGGGTCAAGCGCAGCTGTAGGTTCATCGGCAATCACGAAAGACGGCCGATGCGC
>JBCCNY010000274.1:0-4910 GCA_039025595.1 Pseudomonadota bacterium
CCTACCAGCTATCTTCTTTGTAGTTTCAGTCTGCATTGCTTACCGCCACAGCTTGCCCCGCCACGACCTGTCCGTCTTCCAGAAATTGGATGCCTTGGGTTTCGAGGGCTTCCATAACTGCTGCTTGATCGGACGCCGATAACGTTTTGCTCACGTCGTTTTCAAAACTTCGAAGCGTATCGACTTATGCACCAGCTGCTTTGCACTCTTCTTCTCCCAGCACTCGCAAAATAGGCCTCAGATGTATTATTTCACATTCAGCCGGTAGCAAGGCGAAGAGGAACGATTTGAGGTCCGCATTCGCCTTTGACCCCGCGAGATCGTTCAAAAGGCCAAAGCAAGCCCTGGTGACGCAGCGCGATCAGGCTATGCCGCATCTAAGCTTTGTTATTTGTTCACCGTCTGACAGCGCGAGGTTTTCGGACTGTTCGGCATCGTGGGAATGCAGAACGGGAAATAGGTCAAGTGCGCAAGTCGGCAAAAACTTGTTAGCCGGAGACCAATGAAAAGCAATGTCTGCAATGCAAAGAGTGCTGCCGAGAAATCCGAGCGCACCACCACGATGCGCGTAATCGCGTCGGTAAAAAAACCACAGTAACCTCCATGAATTGAGAGCAATTATTCTGATATTTACAGTGCAGTTCAAATAAAATATATTTTAAATATATTTAAACAGGAGATTCAGATGGGCAACTATTCCCACTCGCTTGGATCCGAGCCTTACAACAGACTAGGGGTCTTCGGTTCTTTCGATGTTGTGGTGCTTGGTGGTGGGCCCGCAGGAATCGCCGCGGCCACGACTGCCGGTGAAGCGGGTCACAGGACGCTCCTTATTGAACGCCTCGGCTTTTGCGGCGGCGCTGCCGTCTCTGGGATGTCTGGCACCATCTGCGGTCTTTACAACACGGTCGAAGATCCCTTCAACGCTCAGCCACAACAGATCATTTTCGGCTTCGCCGAGCGGATGCGGTTTGCGTTGGAAGCAGATGCCGGCCTGACGGCTCCACAAGTCTATGGGAAAACCTGGGTCACCACTCATGATTGCGCAACCTACAAGAAAGTGGCAACAGATGTGCTGCGCAGCGCCGACGTGCAAATCCTTTATCATACCGAAATGGTGGATGTATTGAAGGCAGATGGAGCCATCTCGGGGCTCGTGCTGCACACTCGATCGGGTTTTACAACCGTGCATGCCAAGCGCTTCATTGATTGCAGCGGTGATGCCGATATTGTTTTTCGCGGCGGTCTGGCGACCACGAAGGGCAACAATGGTGTTATCCAAAACCCATCGATGATGTTCAAAATCGGCAATGTCGATCTCGACCGCTACCTTGACTATTGGGGCACGGATACGATTTCCCCACCAAAAGTTGTTGAGAAACTGGAGACCCGTGACGAGCTCGTGCGCAAAAAAGTATGGCTTTTCCCAACCGTGAACCCCGGTGAAATACTCGTCAACGGGACCAAGATTACAGGATTTGATGGGAGAGCTCTGGACGTCACTGACCCGGTCGACCACTCGGAAGCCGAGCAGTTCTCGATCTACCAAGCCAAGGCGTTCTTCAAGTTCTTACAGGAAGAAATCCCGGGATGCGAAGATGCCTATTTCATCGACTATGGCCAAGAGGTCGGCGTGCGCCAAACGCGGTCAATTGCGGGCGTGAAGCGACTGACAAATGACGATGTCGTGCAAAAGAGGAAATGTGACGATGCAATCGCACGTTCCAGTTGGCCTATCGAACTGCACTACGGCGCAAAGCCCAAGACAGAGTGGTTGATCGATGACTTTTATGAAGTGCCGTTCGGTACTTTAGTGCCCCAGGAAAGAAGTAACGTGATTGTCGCCGGTCGCTGCCTGAGTGCCGAGCATGAAGCCTTGGCGAGTTGCCGTGTGACCGCGCAGTGCTTCGAATATGGACGCGCAGCGGCTATCGCAACGGACATGTCCTTGCGCGATCATATGGCCTATCAGGATATCGACGGCGCGGACGTGTCTGCGCAGATGCGGAGCTGAACGCAGTATGAAAGATGTGCTCGTTCAAGAGATCGAACTGATGGCCGTCGGACCGGATGGCCCAATGGTGACGTGGTCTTCGCGGTTAGGGCCAATGTACGAGGCGCTTGTCATCGCTCGTTTGCGGCTGTCCAATGGGATAGAGGGGCTTGCAGGTGTCACGGTCTACACCGAACATGAGTTTGATCAGAGCGTTTATGCCGCCTCCAGCCTCATGGCTCCGTTTGTCCTTGGCCGTTCTGTTCATGACATACCGAAAGTCTATCGGCACATGCGTAGCCGCTATGTGCCCTTGAACCATGTCGCGACATCACTGTTTGACATTGCGCTGCACGACGGCAAGGCAAAGTCGCTCAACCTTCCGATTTATAAGATGCTGGGTGCCGCACAAGAGTGCATCCGGGCCTATGCCTCCAGTCCCCTCTTTGATAATGATGACGCCTATGTCGCCTATGTGCGCGAGGTGCTCAACCAAGGCTACACAACGGTTAAAATACACCCCTACTGTGAGTTCCGAGAAGACCTGCGATTGGTCAAGCGTCTGATCAGGGAGTTTGAAGACAAGGATATCGGTTGGATTTTGGACGCTGATGCCAACTACACACGTGATCAGGCGCTTCGTATCGGTCGTGTTATGGACCAAGCCGGCTGGGAGTTCTTTGAGGCGCCGTTGCCCGACAGCAACCTGAAAGGCTATGGCGCGCTCGCCAATGCACTGGATATGGACGTTGTCTATGGGGGGACGACCCTGCCAGACCCGCACTTGATCGAGTTGGGCCTACAAATGGGGGCTTGGGACCGCGTGCGGTTCGAAGCCAGCGGCATCGGCGGCTTCACTGGTGGCAACGAGGCCATGGCCATCGCACGCGCTCATGGTGTGAAATGCGAGTTGCTGAGTTGGGGCTATACGCTTTCGCAGGCTGCAAATCTGCACCTTATGCTGGCCAACTCCAATTGCGAGTATCTGGAGCAAGCCTCGCCCTTCGACAAATACGAGTTTGGTACCAAGACACCGCTTCGCCCAGATGCCGATGGTCTTGTGTACCCGACGGAAATGCCTGGCTTGGGGGTCGAAATGGATTGGCACGTCATTCAGAAACACGTTTATGCATCGCGGGTGTTTGAGCAAGAGACGGTCTAGAAGACGGGAGAATCGGCGATAGAGCAGACAAAGCGCAAAACCAAAGCCGATATCGCGGCCGATCAGATTGAAGCAGCCATAGTTAGCTGCGATCTCAGCCCGGGGGCTGTAATCGTTGAGGCTGACTTGACCGAATGGCTCGGCCTTGGACGCACTCCGGTGAGAGAAGCGCTTGTCAGTCTGGCAAATGCGAACCTCCTTCGTCTGAGCCGAGGTGGAGTTGTCATACCGGAGCTCAACGCGATGACCATGCTGAAGCTGCTCGAACTTAGAGAACCCATCGAACGGCTTTGTGTACAGAAGGCCGTGGCGCGTCATACAGATGCCGACCGAGAGTCTTTTGAAGACTTGGGAAAATCCTTGGAGAATATCTTACCAAACGATCGCGCGGCATTCATGGCGGTCCTTTGGGACATTCACAAAGCAATCGCGGCTGCATCTCAGAACGAATTCATCCATACTGCCCTGCGCACCACCCAAGGCCTTTCGCGCCGGTATTGGGGCTACTACGCGGACGCGCAAGATCAGAAGCTGGCCAAAGACATATACACGAATTTGCTTCGAGCTCTTGCGCATCGCGAGACCGAAACAGCATTAAAGCAATCCGAAAGACTGATGAGTTATCTCAGGGAGTTTGCTCTCTGCTCAATCCAGAAGCTCTCTGGTGAAGGCAATCAAACCTAGATCGTTGCATGTCATACTTGGACCCCGGCCGTGCTTGCGATGTGATTGCCATGGCCAGCCGATGTTCCAATGCTTCATTCTACCACGGCGCCAAGGCACGCTAACCATGGTTCAAGGCCGATGGTTCATGCCGTATCGGTGCTCCCGTGCGTTTTGAGGTAAGTCACCTTCGGCGGGGTTCGGAATATTCAATAGCTCCCGATTTGACTCTTTCGAGACTGGCTAGGGTAGACGGAGGGGTGGTAGCGGAAGCTTGAAAAAACAGCAGATAACCGAAAACACTTTCGAAATCACGATTTTGTGGTGGCGTGGGGGAGACTTGAACTCCCGACCTCACGATTATGAGTCGTGCGCTCTAACCAGCTGAGCTACCACGCCGAAAGCCCGGGGGTCGTATGACAGCGAGCCCTCGGGCGTCAAGCGAAAACCGATTTGGGCGCTTGAAGTCCGACGCCGCATCCTAACAGCACGTGAACAGATTGTTTTCAAATCGGTGGCTTTGGCCGCAGCCTGCGCGAATTCCAGCCCCAGAATGGACCCAATTGAAAGCGATTTCAGTACCACGCGCCGAAGCTCTGCTGCCTGGACGACGGCGCGCTTCTGTCGATCGAGACAGTATGGTTCTGGTCGGTGCGGCTTAGGCTGAACCGAGCCAGGTGGGGGGAGGGTTTGTATGAGTATTCGTTTTATGTTCGCCCTCCCCCGCTACCCAACGCGAAAGAAGTTCCGACCTTTCGCCGCGATCTTGGCGAGTATCATCGCTCTACCTGCGTTCGCAGACACCCGCACAGGCGAGATCACATTCGTTAGAGACGTGGATACGCTCGTCCTGAACGAAACTCCTATTCGTCTGAACGGCGTGGACGGTCCTGAAATGAATACACCCGAGGGACAGGCTGCGCGTTTATGGATGATCGACTACTTGTCAGGAAAAACCCTTCACTGTGAGCTAAGCGGTGGTCGCAGCCATGACCGGTACATTGGAATCTGTTTTGCAAATGGTCACGACATTGGCGCTGCAGCCATTCGGGCTGGCCATGCGCTGGACTGTCAGAAGTTCTCGAATGGGCG
>JBCCNY010000275.1:0-4887 GCA_039025595.1 Pseudomonadota bacterium
GGGATTGGGTCACGTCTATCGGCCTCGAGGCAAGTGCCTATGGTACGCACTCGATGCGAAGGACCAAGGTCACACAGATTTACAAGAAGACGGGTAGCTGCCATTCGCTGTAAGTGCTCAACTTGGGTGATGGCCGAGGTATTATCTGCGGACAAAGCCGCCGGATGCTAATGCGGCGACAATTGACTTGCTCAAGCGTTCAGTTTTCTGAACAGACCGCGGCATGATTTCGCCAAAGCGGTCGTAAAGCGAGGCCAAAAGAGTTTCAAAACCCAAATACATCAAAGCGGTTGGGTCGACAGACGACGGCGCAGTGATCCGCTCCGATGCCAAAGTACATGCACGAGCCGTTGTAAACGATGACCGTTAAACGATTTGTGGCTACGGTCTGGTTTAGCGCACGGGCATTGGCTCGACTGATTGACACAAGATTTGACAAGATCGCTTTCGCGCCGTCATTTGCTGGCCATGCGAATTGTCACGCCTTCGCACTATACTTTTGAACATCTCTCTATACGACCGCGCGCGTCCTGATCCCTGATAATTATTGTATGCCCTGCGCACTCGAAAGGAGTAGCGTCAGTGCAAATCCGCCACGAACGTCCCATGTCCGACCTGTCATTTCAGGTGCGGGCGCCTTTGGGCCTCGATCTTGCGACAGGCGAGCGCGTGACGATTTCCAACTGGTCGCTTCAGGGTTTTGAGTTTCCGGGCACTCGGGATGTCCTTCCCAAGGAAGCCATGCTTTCGATTCCGTTTCAGGGCGTTGAAATCCAGTTCAAAATCAGCCTGCGTCGCGACGGCGATAGCCGGTTTTTGTACTTTGATGGGCTCACGGGGCGTCAGCGAGAGACACTGGCTGTATTCTACCGCTCGATCCTGTCGGGCAAAATGGCGTCAACCGAAGAGATCATCACCAGCCTAGATACGCCAGTCGATCTGGTCCCCATGGAAGAAACCGAGGAAGAGCGCGCCGCTGCCACGCGCCGAAAGACGCCGCGACTTCTGCGCATAATGTGGAACGTCTGCGTTTACGCGGTTCTGGCAGTTTTGATTTTTGGATTCATGGGTCAGCAGGTTGGTTCGATGCTGGATCGCATCGACGTGGACCGAGGCCGCGTTGTCGCCCCATTGATTGCTCATCAGACCTCGATGGACGGATTCGTGCGCGAAATTGCCGTTGCTCCAGGCGATCGGGTGGACCGCGGCGATGTCCTGATGGTGATTGGCAGCCCAGATATTGACGACCGCGTGGCGCTTGCGCGGCAAGAGCTTGAGACGGCAGAGTTTCAGTTGCGGCGCGCGAAAAACGCGTTGGAAGAAATCCGCCGAGCAACAGGCGCAGATGGCTCTGACGCGTGGAGCATTACGGCAAGGTTGGCATTGGCGGCACGGCTCAAGGACGAATTTGTGCATACGGCCGATGCTGAACAGATGCGGGACCTGTGGCTGTCGCTGCGCGAGCTGGAGCCGGAAAATGCAGAGCGCTTCCGCCTTGACACAGTTATTGAGGAACGGCTTGAAAAGCTGGTCATTGAGTTGCGGGCACAGGTGGTCGCACTTTCCGAAAAACTCGCGCTTCAGGATGCACGGCGCGCATCGGCCTACGTTGTCGCTCTGCACGAGGGAACCGTGCGCGAGATCGCGCTTTACGAGGGCCAGCACGTTGAGCAAGGCGCGATGGCGCTTCATATCGAAACGGATGATCCGCGCACCTTGCTGGGTTGGGTCACGCCGGATGTGGCCGATCGCGTGCATCTCGGCCAGCGCGTCGCTGTGGTGCTGACCCAAGGTGAAACGGTGACTTCCCTTGAAGGACGCATCGATTCGGTCCGTGCAGGACCCGACCCCGGACAGCCGGGCAGCTTTGGACAGCTCGTGACCGTCGCAATGGTGGGCGAGCGAACCGATCAATTGCAGGACCTTCTGCCAATCGACGCGCCGGTTGACCTGACCATTCACCGCGACCGCTTCAAAGCAGGTTTCGAAAAAGCCCGCGGTGCACTCCAGTCTCTGACCTCGGGTGGTTCATGACCGCGCCCGTATCGGAATACGCCTTCGACAAGGATCTGACCCGACGGCTGCGGGATCTGGACGGACCCGCGCCACAAGGCTGGCGCAAGTGGAGCTTTCGGCAGATCTTTGTCCTGCTGATCATGGCACAGATTATCCTGTGGCTGCTCTTTGCCGTGCCCAACCGGTATTTCGAACCGGGTGTGATGCATGTCACCATCATTCTTGGCAGTCTTGGACTCTGGCGTTTCGGCTGGTGGTTCACCCATGCTGTCAGAGCGGAGATCTTTCGCAAAACCCGCTGGCCACAGATGCGCGCCAAGGCGGATGCGGTCTGGGCCGAACGTTGGCGACCACGCCGTCTGCACATCCAGATGACGACCTATTACGAGGAACCCGCAATCACCAAGCGTGTCATTGGCTCTATTCTGGGTCAGATCCGGCGTGAGAAAATTCCGACAGCACTCTATGTCGGCACCGGGTCAGCCTATGACGAGCTCATTATACGTTCGTTTGTGGAAGCTCACGCACAGGACATTCCGGACGATCTGGCCGAACTTGTTTTCCTGCGCCAGAACCAACCGGGAAAACGTATGGCCATCGGTATGATCCTGCGGGCGATCAATCGCAACGGGGTCGATCCCAACGACCTCGTGATCTTTATGGATGGCGACGCGCTTTACGGCCACGACGTTTTGGAAAAAACCCTTTCGATGTTTGGTGCGGATCCGGAACTTGAGGCGCTCACCACTGATGAAGAGGTCATCTGCTACGGCCCGAAATGGATCGAGGCATGGCTCAACATGCGCTTTGCGCAACGGCGGCTGGCGATGCAAAGCCATGCCATGTCGGACAAGGTACTGACACTGACCGGCCGGATGAGCGTGTTTCGGGCCCAGCACATGCGGTCTGAACGTTTCATTCGCACAATCGAGGCCGATCACCTTGATCACTGGTTGTGGGGCCGCTTCCGCTTTCTTTCCGGCGATGACAAATCGACGTGGTATCACATGCTGACCTGCGGCGCGAAGATGACCTACGTCCCGGACGCGACGGTCTACACAATCGAGGTCATCAAGGAAAACGGGCTGGAGCGGATGATCCAGAATTTCCGCCGCTGGTCGGGCAACATGCTTCGCAATGGCAGTCGCGCGATCGCGCTTGGTCCCCGCAAGGTCAAACCCTTCATCTGGTGGTGCGTTGTCGATCAGCGGATCGCCATGTGGACGATGATGGTTGCACCGACACTGGCGGTTATGGCCTCAATCATCGAGCCCTTTTATTTCTGGTCCTGCCTGATCTGGGTCCTCTTCAGCCGGATCGTTCTGTGCCTGTTTCTCTATCGCTACAGCCGTACTGTCGACCTCACATGGCCGTTCATCCTGTACCTGAACCAGGTGATCAATGCCTGCGTGAAAATCTTCATGATCTTCCACCTGTCCAAGCAGAAATGGTCGAATCGTGGAAATCAATCCGCAGGTGGCGGCACCGGCTTCAAAGCCCGGGTTCAGAACGCCACAGCAAAGGCGCAGCTGGTGATTTCGGTAGGCTGCTTCCTTACGATTATTGCGATCTATATCGGCGCGCTGCCCTCGCCCATTTGACAACAGATCGAGCGGCTAGCCTTCGGGATAGGGACCTCTCCAAATGCGTCTCTCTACTCTCCCCTCGGACAGAAGATCGGCGAGCCTTCATCGGCTATCCAGTGCTCAGTCATCTTGTAACGGAGTACCCTATGATCATCCCAGTTATCCTTGCCGGAGGGTCTGGCACCCGCCTTTGGCCCGCATCGAGCAAAAGCTATCCCAAGCAATTCACTGATCTTATTGGCGATGAAAGCTTATTTCAGGTCACGCTGCGTCGGTTTGCGGGACCACTTTTGACGCCACCCACGGTGATCACGGGGACCGACTACCGCTTCATTGCCGCCGAACAGGTGGATCAGGTGGGCATCACAGACGCAGACATGCTGTTGGAGCCCATGGGCAAGAACACCGCGCCCGCAATTCTGACCGCAGCACTTCATCATGAGGCAACACCCGATGCGGTGATGCTCGTTGCGCCGTCCGATCACCAGATCGATGACATCTCATCCTTCGGGTCCGCAATTCTGGCCGGGGCCAACGCCGCCCGAGATGGAAAAATCGTCACGTTTGGCATCCAGCCCAATGCGCCGGAAACCGGCTACGGATATCTGGAGCTATCCAGCGCGCCGGAACTCGGCATTGCTCAAAATCTTGTCTCGTTTGTTGAAAAGCCCAACGCGGCAGTCGCAGAAGCGCTGCTTGCCGGCGGCAAGCATCTTTGGAATGCCGGCATCTTCATGTTTCGCGTCGGCACGATCATCGAAGCTTTCGAAATTTTGGCGCCCAAACTCCTGTCGCCTTGTCGCGCCGCACTGGCCACGGGCGAACAGGACCTGTGCTTTTTCCGGCTTGGTGCACACGCGTATGGCCATTGCGATGATATCTCGATCGACTACGCCATCATGGAAGCCGCTGACGAGCTGACCGTCGTTCCGCTGGCTTGCGGCCGGAGCGATCTGGGATCATGGCGCGCGGTGCATGGCTCTGCGGGTCAGGATGCAAACGGCAACGCCCTGTCCGGTGCCGCAACGCAAATCGGATGCAAAGACACCCTGCTGCGCTCTGATCGCGCCAATACGCGGATCGTCGGGCTGGGTCTCGACAACATTGCGGCCATCGCCACCGGGGATGCAATTCTTGTGGCCAACATGGACGATAGCGAAAGGGTCAAGGATGTCGTGGCACAACTGCGCATCGAAGACGCGCCACAAGCCGACGGCTTTCAACAGTGTCATCGCCCCTGGGGCCACTACGAGACGCTTGCCTTGGGCAACCGCTTTCAGGTCAA
>JBCCNY010000276.1:0-4850 GCA_039025595.1 Pseudomonadota bacterium
CGCATCGCGATCGCGGTCGATGAACTCAATGACCGCCATAGGCGCCATGTCTCCATATCGGAATCCGGCCTTCAGAACCCGAACATACCCGCCTTGGCGATCCTTGTAACGTGGACCAAGGACATCAAAGAGTTTTTCAACATGGGCATCTTGCTTTAGTTGGGCAGCGGCTTGACGCCGCGCATGAAGATCCCCGCGTTTGCCCAACGTGACGAGCTTTTCTACCACCCGGCGCAATTCCTTGGCTTTGGGTAGAGTGGTCTTGATCTGTTCGTGTTCGATCAGAGAACCCGCCATGTTAGACCAAAGCGCCTTTCGGTGCTCATGGGTTCGGTTCAGGCGGCGGTAGCCTCTTGCGTGACGCATTTTCTTAGTCCTTATCGGTTACTGTACTTTGTCCGGCGGTCTGATGCGTGTCAGCCGCTCTCCTTGGGGCGGGATTGCCCGGGTCAGGTGCCGATTTCTTCGAAAGAAATCGGTCCGGAAACTGTTTTAGTTTCCGGTCCCCTACTTAAAACTGGTCTTCAAACTTCTTGGCGAGATCCTCGATATTATCGGGCGGCCAATCCTCCACATCCATGCCCAGATGCAGCCCCATACCAGACAGCACCTCCTTGATCTCGTTCAGCGACTTACGACCAAAGTTCGGCGTGCGCAGCATCTCTGCTTCCGTCTTTTGGATAAGATCACCGATATATACGATGTTATCATTCTTCAGGCAGTTCGCGGATCGGACGCTCAACTCAAGCTCGTCGACTTTCTTGAGCAAGAGTGGGTTGAACTCGAGACCATCTTCTTCAGCCTCGCGGCCCGCTGATTCTGGTTCGTCGAAGTTCACGAAAATCGACAGCTGGTCCTGCAAGATCCTTGCTGCATAGGCGACCGCGTCTTCCGGTGTGATTGACCCGTCTGTTGCGAGCTTCATCGTCAGCTTGTCATAATCGAGAACCTGACCCTCGCGGGTCGGCTGCACATCATAGCTGACTTTGACAACAGGCGAGTAAATCGCGTCGATCGCAATCAAACCGATTGGTGCATCCTCGGGCTTATTCTTGTCAGCGGCGACGTAGCCTTTACCGGTGTTAACCGTAAGCTCCATGAACAAATCGGCACCATCATCCAAATGGCAGATCACATGGCCTTTGTTGAGAACTTCAATACCAGCACTGTCCGAAATATCACCGGCCGTGACCACACCCGGGCCTTTGGCGGAGATCGACACCCTTTTGGGACCTTCGACATCCATGCGAAGGGCGACCCCCTTCAGGTTAAGCACGATGTCAGTTACGTCTTCACGCACACCGGCGACCGAAGAAAACTCGTGCAGCACATTGTCAATCTGCACTGACGTGACTGCAGCGCCTTGAAGAGATGACAGAAGAACACGCCGTAAGGCGTTACCCATTGTAAGGCCGAACCCACGTTCCAGCGGCTCGGCGACGACGATCGCCTGACGCAACGGATCATTGCCCGGGCGTACTTCCAGCTGGGTAGGTTTGATCAATTCGGCCCAGTTTTTGTGGATCATGCGATGCCTCCATTCCTGTTCCCGCCCCATGTCCAAACAGCGGAAACGCCCGAGGTTTCAAATAATAAGATGGCGGATCGCACAAAAAGTGCGGCCCCACCTGCAAAGAATCAGACCCTGCGGCGTTTGGGTGGTCGGCACCCGTTATGCGCGATTGGCGTTACGTCGCGGATCGAGGTTATACTGAACCCAATCGCAGCAAGAGCACGCAGAGCGGATTCGCGTCCAGAGCCCGGACCCTGCACTTCAACCTCAAGGGTTTTCATTCCGTGTTCCTGCGCTTTGCGTCCGGCATCCTCTGCCGCCATCTGCGCCGCATAGGGCGTTGATTTGCGCGAGCCTTTGAAGCCCATCGTGCCCGCAGACGACCATGCGATCGCATTGCCCTGCACATCCGAGATCAGTATCTTTGTGTTATTGAACGAGGAATTTACATGCGCGACCCCAGTCGCGATGTTTTTCGAAACCTTTTTCTTGCCGCCGCGGCGGGTATCACGTGCCATCGGTCAGCTCCTTTATTTCTTTTTACCGGCAATCGGTTTTGCTGGGCCTTTGCGCGTCCGCGCATTTGTGTGAGTTCGCTGCCCACGCACTGGGAGATTTCGCCTATGGCGAAGCCCCCGATAGCAACCAAGATCCATCAGCCGCTTGACGTTCATCTGCACCTCACGACGCAAGTCACCTTCGACCATGTAATTGGCATCAATATGCTCGCGCATAGCGAGAATTTCCGCGTCGCTGAGTTCATTGACACGGCGTGACGCGTCAATGTTCACCGCCTCGCAAATTGCTTTCGCAGAGGAGTGACCTAACCCAGTTACATAGGTGAGAGCAATCGGAACTCGTTTGTTTGTAGGTATGTTAACGCCCGCGATACGTGCCACGTATGTCGTCCTTTCGTTGCGGTTCCGTAACCCCAGAACCTTTTTTCACAACAACAGAATAGCCGGATGCCGTTCTGCAATTTTTTCGTTCCTCACTTCGTCCTGAAACCTATCTCGTCAGAATCGCGACCCGGCAAGGAATGGTGGTGGTTACGAGCAAAGCCGAGGGACGTCAAGTGCGTGTCAAGTTTTTTCTACAGGTCTCATGTATGTGCAGAAAACGCGCCTCTAGATGCGCTTGGTCACAATGGAGAACGAATGCATTTTTTCGATCATCTCACATACAATTGGTCGACGACATTTGGGGTAAACGAAGCCCTTAACCTGGGAAATCTGGCACGTACAAGCGTCACTTCGCTTTTTTGCAAATCCATTGTATTTGGCTCGATACGGCGCGCAGTATCGAAGCAGTGTTGCGCTTTGCAGTTAGGTTGGCATTTTAGAGCCTGAGGCGGGCAGTCCAGAACCCGCCCAAGGAGGGAAAAACCGATGAGAGCATTCATTGCACTAGCGGGCACGGCAGCTAGCATTGCTGCCTGCGCTACAGCACCGCAGACGACCATTAATGTCGATGGTCGCGATTACGTGGCGAGCTTCGTCGAGAGCAGAGACCCAGTAACCAATGATCTGATCGAAATTCGATATACGGTCAGCGAATTCGGGATTGAATGCGGCTCACGTACGGAATGCGAACCTCTAATCAGAGAAGCCGAAGCCGCGCGCGCGGCGGCCGTCTTGCAGCCGCTGGTCGACGAGGTGTCGGCCGAAGACATGGCCGAAGACGTAGCCGAAGACATGGCCGAAAATTCGGTCGGCGATCCCATTTCGGCGATTGATGTACAGGTTGAGGTTACACCGCTGGACGATGCCGCCGACGCCTCGCAGGAATAATCAGGATCAGGCGTCGAGCGCGCCTGAGATCGCGGAATAAACCGCACCGATCTCGCCCATACCGTCGACGGACTTCAGCATTCCCTTGGCATGATAATACCCAATGAGAGGCGCTGTCTTCTTGTAGTATTCCATAAGCCGGTGCTTCAGGCTTTCCTCGTTGTCGTCAGCCCGGACCTGCTGCCCGGCTGCCCGGGCCTCTTCTGCGCGACCCACGATACGGTCCACGAGGGCGGTATCGTCTACCTGCATTTCGACAACGGCATCGAGGCTTTGACCCGTCTCTGACAAAAGTGCGCCCAAGGCGTCGGCCTGTGCCAACGTGCGCGGGAAGCCATCGAAGATGAAGCCCGTGCCCGTACCATCGGTGAGCTTTTCCCGAATGAGACCGATCACAATCTCATCGGTCACGAGGTCACCACGCGCCATCACATCAGCGACAATCTTGCCCATTTCAGAGCCGCTATTCTTTGCTTCACGAAGCATATCCCCTGTACTCAGCTGGATCATGCCACGGTCGTTCACAAGTCTGGTGGCTTGTGTTCCTTTTCCGGCACCTGGCGGGCCGAGCAGTATTATATTCATCGGCGCTGGGTCCCCTTCCTGCGCGTTTTCTTGCGGCCTTTGCCGCTTAATTGGGACCTTTCAATGAGGTCCTCATATTGGTGAGCCAAAAGGTGCGACTGCACTTGCTGGATTGTATCCATGGTCACCGAAACGACAATAAGAACCGAGGTTCCGCCAAAGTAAAACGGGATGGCAAACTGGCCGCGCAGGATTTCCGGCAGCAAACAGACAGCGGCCAGATAGGCAGACCCGAGCACAAGTATCCGCGAGACGACGTAATCGAGATACTCCGAGGTCTTCTTTCCCGGCCGTATTCCCGGAATGAAACCGTTCTGGTTCTTCAGGTTGTCCGCCACGTCGTCGACCTTGAAGGCCACGTTATACGTGTAGAAATACGTGAAGAAGACGATCATCACCGTGAAAAACGCCAGATAGGCCGGTTGTCCCGGACCAAAATAAGCGAGAACAGTGGACATTATCGGTCCGGTCTGATCGCCCGAAAAGGTTGATATCGTGATCGGCAGAAGCAGCAAAGAGGAGGCGAAGATCGCGGGAATAACACCGGCTGGATTAACCTTCACCGGCAGATGAGACGAACCCCCGTCATAAACCTTCATGCCGACCTGTCGGCGCGGATACTGGATATGGATCTTGCGCAGGCTGCGTTCCATGAACACGACAAAGGCAATCGTGGCAACAACCAGCACGATCACACCAATGATCACAGCAGGGCTAAGCGCGCCGGAGCGGCCCGATGCAAAAAATTGCGCCAGTGCCGCGGGAAGCTCCGCTATGATTCCGACAAAGATAATGAGCGAAATGCCGTTTCCCACACCCCGTGCTGTAATCTGCTCGCCGAGCCACATCAGGAACATGGTCCCGCCAACCATGGTAATCATGCAGCTTGCGATAAAGAAAAAGCCCGGATCTGTCGCCAACCCACCGCTCTGTAGCGAGGCGGCAAGACCGTAGGATTGCAA
>JBCCNY010000277.1:0-4842 GCA_039025595.1 Pseudomonadota bacterium
CCGGTTTTAACAATCCGACCGTCGGCCATGATGTGCACCACGTCCGGTTTGATGTGATCCAGCAGTCGCTGATAATGCGTAATGACCAGAAATCCGCGACCGGCATCCCGCAAAGCATTCACGCCCTGTGCCACGAGTTTCATCGCGTCCACGTCGAGCCCGGAATCCGTCTCGTCCAGGATACACATCCGAGGCTCCAGCACTGCCATTTGCAGAATCTCATTGCGCTTCTTCTCGCCACCGGAAAATCCCACATTCACGGGCCTTTTCAGCATATCGGCGTCGATCTGAAGCTCTTTGCCCTTTGCGCGAACGAGTTTCAGAAAGTCGGTCGCGCTCATCTCGTCCTCACCGCGCGCCTTGCGTTGTGCATTGAGTGCGGTCCGCAGAAAGGTCATATTGCCGACACCAGGGATTTCCACAGGGTATTGAAAGGCCAGAAAAAGCCCTGCGGCGGCGCGCTCTTCGGGCTCCATCTCAAGGATATCCTGGCCTGAGAGCGTGGCAGAACCACCTGTCACCTCATAGCCGTCGCGGCCAGACAGAACATAGCTTAGCGTGGACTTGCCCGAGCCGTTGGGGCCCATGATCGCATGCACTTTTCCCGCCTCGACGGTCAGATCCACGCCCTTGAGAATTGTCTTTTCTTCCTCCTCAAGGTCGACCTGCAGGCCTTTGATCTCTAGCATTTTTTATCCTTTCAAAAGAATTTCCGGCGGCTCAAGGCCGCGTCATCATCTCGATTATCTGTCCCAGTGCCTCAGGTGGCACCGGGCGCGGCTCAACGTGAAAGGCGGCCATACGACCGATCATCTCCGGCGTTCCGAGGAAACGCTCCACGCGGTGATAGTGTTTGCGACGCATGTAGTCGTCGATCATCACTTTGACAGGTGAAGTGCTGCGATAGGCGGCGGCCAGCGCACAGCCGGTACGAAACCGGCCATCGACCAGCACGACATCCGGTTGTTCGAAATCGGCGTGATCCCAGACCGCCAAAGGGTATTGCGCATATTTGATGTACTGCGCTGCGTCCGTCGGGTGACCCCATTTTGCGGTGGGTCCAATATCGCACCAGATGATATCCACCTTTGTGCCGCTTGCGGTAGGATGCGCGTCGAGCCAGGTTTGCATCCGGCTCACCCAATTCTTATCGCTTTCAACCGAAAAGACCCGTTTGCCCGGCATCTCAGCGGCCAAAAGAGTCGATCCGCCAGAGCCGTATTCCAGAATAACACGCGCCTGAGCATAGGCCTCGCGTAACGCGGCGGCCTCATCCGGCGGCATCGTCAGGTCCGGCCGGGTCAGAACTCTGTTCGCCATGTCAGCCATGGCGGACAGGCCCCAGACCTAATCGAACGGGATGTACTCGCCCTGAAAGTAGAAGGAATTGGGCATTGAACGCCCCATCAGGCCATCGACCCATGCCTGACCGTAGATCACGGCTGCGGTGTCGGGATACATCCAGATCAGATTGTGCATGAGCGATACGGATGCAAATACGCCGACCATACTGACCGAAACCTTTTCCTTTTCGCCAGACTTCAGCGCCAAGTTGATGGCGAAGGCCATCGCCCCCGCAAGTGCAAGATCGACGATATAAAGCGTCATCGCATCGCCGTCTTGCATAGGTCCGCCGAGATGCGCAAAGGCAAAGCGGCCGATAAAGACCGAGAGGATACCGAACAGGAATGCCGTGACAAAAGACAGCGGATAAGCCAGCCGCCCCGCCAGAGTATCCTCTGAGGTATCGAAATTGCGCGAGCGCTTCTCTACCGCGCGCACCGTGTTTTCGGACGAAACGGTGGTCACCGCAGCGGCCCCGTGTTTGTCGTTGAGCCGGGCAATACGGTCCTGAAAGTCCACCTGTCCCATGATTGTACGGCCTGATTTGTTTGCAACATGCTCTTTGCAAATCATCAATTGGACAAAATTTAGGCACAGAGCCGGAATCATTGCGATTACGGGGTCCAAAGCGTTTGGGATACGAGAGACGGGCCGACATTTTACGCGTCCTCGCCGTCTTCAGCGAAGCCGTTGAGACGGGCCACGGCCCGCTGAACGCCGGCCGCCACCGCAGCCGACAGCATCAGGAGCACAAACCAAACCCAAAAGGAACTGAGCGCGACGGGATGGACCAGCGACGCTGCGATGAAACCCAGTATGAAAACGATCGGAAAAACCAAACCACCCTCGCGCGTGCCGTCTTCGTCCGAAACGGAGTGGCGCTTTAGTAGCCGCTGAGTGTTTTTTTGGTGACTGCTTTGCACGGATGCTCACCACGCGAAGTTTTGACGCCATAAGCAAGGTGCGCCGTGCCCCGGAACGAGCCCTCTATCCATCGATCCGAAAGGGACACATCCCGTAACGGTTGGACCGAAGTAAATGTTACTCGAATCTAAACCCGGCACGACAAAAACTGCTAAAAAGCTTGTGTTACCCACATGTCCACCCAACGCAGGATCATCGACAGTGCCGTAAGCCAACGAAGTAAAGAACGAAACCATCACAAGCCCGACGGCGACAGAACGGCACGTTAACCTGTTGAAGGTCAACCCACACTTCCCTCAAGCGAGATCGCGACCAATTGCTGGGCTTCCATGGCAAATTCCATTGGCAGGGCCTGCAACACGTCCTTGCAGAACCCGTTCACGACAAGCGCCACGGCCTCTTCCTCATCCATGCCGCGCTGGCGGCAGTAGAAGAGTTGGTCGTCATCCACCTTGGATGTTGTGGCCTCATGCTCCACCCGGCTGGAATTGTTGCGCACCTCGATATAGGGCACGGTATGCGCGCCGCACTGATCGCCGATTAGAAGGCTGTCGCATTGCGTATAGTTGCGGCTGTCCTTGGCCTTGGGCGACATCCGCACCAGACCGCGATAGGTGTTTTGCGCAAAGCCCGCACTAATGCCCTTCGAGACAATCCGGCTCTTGGTATTTTTTCCCATGTGGATCATCTTCGTGCCGGTATCGGCCTGTTGGTAGTTATTGGTGATTGCGATCGAGTAGAACTCTCCCTGGCTGTCATCACCCTGAAGGATGCAGGACGGATATTTCCACGTTACCGCAGAGCCTGTTTCGACCTGCGTCCACATCACCTTGGCCCGGTCACCCCGGCAATCGGCCCGCTTGGTCACGAAGTTATAGATGCCACCCTTCCCATTCTCATCGCCCGGGAACCAATTCTGCACGGTGGAGTATTTCACCTCGGCGTCTTCCTCGATGATAATCTCCACCACAGCGGCATGAAGCTGAGACGTATCGCGTTGCGGCGCGGTGCACCCTTCGAGATAGCTCACGTAAGAGCCTTTATCGGCAATGATAAGCGTGCGTTCGAACTGGCCTGTGTTTTCGGCATTGATCCGGAAATACGTGCTCAGCTCCATCGGACAGCGCACGCCCGGCGGCACATAGACGAATGAGCCATCCGAGAACACGGCCGAGTTCAGCGTGGCGTAGTAATTGTCGCTCACCGGAACAACGGTGCCGAGATACTTCTTCACGAGTTCGGGGTGTTCTTTGACCGCCTCTGAGATCGAGCAGAAGATGACGCCTGCCTTCTTCAGCTCTTCCTGAAAGGTCGTGCCAACCGACACGGAATCAAACACCGCATCCACCGCGACCTTGCGTCCTTCGGCGGGCGCATCATCAGCCCCCTCAACACCGGCAAGGATCATCTGCTCTTTGAGCGGGATACCGAGCTTTTCGTATGTGTCCAACAGCTTGGGATCCACCTCGTCGAGAGATTTCGGCTTTTGCTCCATGCTTTTGGGGCGGGCATAGTAGTACTGATTCTGAAAATCTATCTCGGGGTAATCGATCATCGCCCAATCCGGTTCTTGGGATTTCAGCCAGCGCCTATAGGCATTGAGCCGCCACTCGGTCATCCATTCCGGTTCGTCGTTTTTGGCCGAGATCAGGCGCACGATATCCTCGGTTAGCCCTTTCGGGGCATATTCCATCTCGATCTCGGTTTCCCAACCGTATTTATAGGTGCTCATTTCCCGCACAGCGTCGACAGTCTCCTGATCGACCCCTTCTTTGACGGCGAGTGTAGACTCTTGTGCTGTCATCTGTGTCGTCTCCTTATCTGTCGGACCATCCATCAGGCCGCTCTGCTCCGGTTTTTGTCGTAGTGACGGCGCCACGTATTTGCGAACCGCATCACCTCTTCTTCAGTCGTGGCCGGCCCGAGAGACACGCGGATGGCAGATCCTGCATCCGGCTCGCTATATCCCATCGCCATCAACACGCGACTTGTTTTCACCTTCCCACTCGAACAAGCAGACCCTGCCGAAATGGCAAAACCGGCGAGATCCATCGCCATGACCTGCGTCTCACCTTTCCAGCCCGGAGCAATGATGCAGGACGTATTTGGCAAACGTTCCCTTGTATGTCCTACAAAAATAGGAGGCGATCCGCCGTCCTCAATAGCCATTTCTAGAATCTTTCTAAGTTTTTTGATGCGATCCCATATGCCGTCGCTCAGATCGCGCTGAGCCGCTTCGGCCGCGGCACCAAAACCAGCGATACCAATCGTGTTCTCGGTTCCAGACCGGCGACCCATTTCCTGGCCGCCGCCGAGAGCCAGCGGTGGGATATCGACACCCTGCCGAACAATCAGTGCGCCCACACCACGCGGCCCCCCCAGTTTATGCGCTGAGAGTATGGCCAGATCAGCGCCAGACCACGCAAAGGAGAAGGGAATGCGCCCCACCGCCTGCGTGATATCAAGAAACAAAAGCCCCTCTCGCGTCTCCGGCGCCTCAATGATCCCAGTTTCCGAATTGGCTAGTCCAAACGCTCGGATTGCGGGTGTGTCTGTCGGCGCATGATGGGCCCA
>JBCCNY010000278.1:0-4835 GCA_039025595.1 Pseudomonadota bacterium
CCCATACCAAGGCCGCCGCCTTCGGAGCGCTGCAACAGCACAACGCCGATAAGCGCCAGTGCCAAAAGCAGGTGGATCAGCAGAATGACATTTTCCATGGGGGCGAGCGCTCCGAGTTCGTTGCGCGGTATCTAAGCAATTCCGATCCGGCTCGCAAGCGCTCTAGGCCCAATTCTATCGGGCGCATCGATCTCTGGGATCCGATTGAAAATCTGGTTTCGCGACGGGGTCGGGATCGTTATACCAGCGCGGGGTTCATCGGCAGGGGACAATCGGTATGGCCAATGTAGTTGTGGTCGGCGCGCAATGGGGCGACGAAGGCAAGGGCAAGATCGTCGATTGGTTGAGCGAACGCGCCGATATCATCGCGCGGTTCCAAGGCGGTCACAATGCCGGGCACACGCTGGTCGTCGGTGGTAAGGTCTATAAGCTCAACGCGTTACCCTCGGGCGTCGTACGCGGTGGAAAACTCTCGGTCATCGGCAATGGCGTGGTTCTCGACCCCTGGCATTTGGTCAACGAGATCGAGGCGATCCGCGGACGGGGGGTGGAGATTACGCCCGACACCTTGATGATTGCCGAAAACACGCCCCTGATCCTGCCCATTCACGGTGAATTGGATCGCGCGCGGGAACAGGCGGCGCATGCGGGCACCAAGATCGGGACAACAGGCCGCGGGATCGGTCCGGCCTACGAGGATAAGGTTGGGCGTCGTTCAATCCGGGTGGCGGATCTGGGGGATCGCAAAACGCTTGAGGCGCGGCTCGACCGCGCCCTGCAACATCACGATCCGTTGCGACGAGGTCTCGGGATAGATCCTATTGATCGCGACGCGCTTCTCACGGCGCTGATCGATATTGCGCCGCTTGTTTTACCCTATGCTGCACCGGTCTGGAACGTGCTGAATGAAAAGCGTAAAGCTGGAAGGCGCATCCTGTTCGAAGGGGCGCAGGGCGCGCTTCTTGATATTGATTTTGGCACCTATCCTTTTGTGACATCCTCAAACGTGATCGCCGGACAAGCCGCGACAGGTGTGGGGATCGGTCCCGGATCGGTCGATTACGTGCTGGGCATCGTCAAAGCCTATACGACGCGGGTGGGCGAGGGGCCTTTCCCGACAGAGTTGCAGGATGAGGACGGGAAGCGTCTCGGCGAGCGCGGGCATGAATTTGGCACGGTCACGGGTCGCGAACGACGCTGCGGCTGGTTCGACGCGGCGCTTGTGCGTCAGACCTGCGCGACCTCCGGCGTGAATGGCATTTCGCTGACCAAACTTGACGTGCTCGATGGGTTCGACACGCTCAAGATCTGCGTGGCCTACGATCTGGACGGTCGGCGGCTCGAATATCTGCCGACCGCCTCGGATCTTCAGGCGCGCTGCGTGCCGATTTACGAGCAAATGCCGGGCTGGACGGAAAGTACCGAAGGGGCACGCTCCTGGGCCGATCTTCCCGCCAATGCGATCAAATATGTGCGGCGTGTCGAAGAGTTGATCGGCTGCCCAGTGGCACTACTCTCCACATCACCGGAGCGCGACGACACGATCCTTGTCACCGATCCGTTTGCCGACTGATCCTTAAAGGACAAAGCACATGGCCTTGAGTTACAAAGCGCGGCGGCGCTGGTCGCTGATCATCCTGCTGGTGGCGCTTCCGCTCTACATTGTAGTTGCGGTCAATTTCACCGATTGGCTGCGAGCGCGCTATGATGGGCTCTCCATTGCGGTGGAGTTCTTTATCTTTGTGGCCTTGGGTATCGTATGGGTGCTTCCGTTGAAGCCGATTTTCAAAGGGGTGGGCCAGGCCGATCCGGATGCGCCGCCGCCAGACCACTAGCTCGGTTTATTCAGCAAATGAATTGTGTGTATGCGCCGGTAGCGCAGAATATGAAAACCAATGTGTCTACTCTCATGTGTCAGGCGGCCAGTGTCACAGAATCGTCCGCGTCCTGACCCATCAAGAGCGCCGCTTCGTGTCGCGACAGGATGCGTCGGCAAGCGGTTGCCATTCGGGAAGGATCGCCTTCGTAGGTGTTTGTCTCGTGCAGACGAGCATCCAGAGCCAACACATCATCAGACTTAAGCGAAACCAGCGCCTCATCCCCCAGGAGCATGCTCTCTGCGGGGCAGCCCTCGGCGAGCAGGACATGGTGAGCACCACATAGAATGTGATGATAGCTTAGGAGACCGGTTGGGGTGACGGTCTCCACGCCCGGTAGAGAACACAGATGCTTGGCTGCGACCAGAACCTCTGGCTCGCCAAAGAAGAGCTCGGCGCGCGCGCCGCTGATCAAAATCCGGTGGTTTTGCGACACGTAGAGGTCCCGCGACGGGCATCCGTCGTCAAGTGAACCGGCGCGTATTCGCACCGGGTGCAAGCTGGGGTCGGCGCGCCAATCCTGCTCGGGACAAGGGCCACCGCCCATCCAGACAATCGGTTGATACCCTTGGTCCTGGGTCAGGACGCTCATTCCAGCGCGCAAGTGCTCGACGGCGACAGGGCCGCGTTCGGTCTCGATTAGCGTCCCGTTGGCGAAACAAACCCCGAAAATAGTGATGTCAATTGTCTGGAAAATCGTGTCGCCACCATCGGTCGGTGTGGCCGAGATCACGAAACTGTCTGGTAGGTCTTCGCCAAGGACAAGGTCTGACACGGCTGGGTTATCGCTATCGAGTTCATAGCGCCAGACAACGCTGTCGCCCGTGAAGGTATCGAGCCCTGCCGGGTCACCATCGATGTCTTCTAGCGTGACCGTGCCGAATTCGGGCGGATCCGAGATCGTCCACTCCATCTCGACGGCGCCGGATGGGGTTCCGAGAAAGGTAAAAATGCCATCGAGTTGCCCGGTCGCGTCGATCCCCTCGTCTTCGGTGACCTCTCCGGTCGTCGTGCCCACGACAAAGACCTGTACCATCACGCAGCTCCCAGCAGGTCTGCGAAATCGTTTTTGCGATAGACTTTGAGGCCTACGCTGTCGTCCTCGCGGCGAAACCATTCGACAATTCTGGGTTTGCCCATGTCGCTGGGCAGCCGATTGGTGCGCACACGCTTGTAGGGCAGATCACTCTTGAGCTTTTCGATCACTTGCGGGGCCTGACCGAAAGGCATCACGAAATCGATGATCCAGAAGGAAGAGCCGGACGTCCAGTCCTCGGGCTTGAGCGCTGTTTGATCGACCGCGTAGCGTCGTTCGGCCTCCGCCGAGAGCCCGGCGAAGGTGACAAAACCCCGAGGATAGCCCTCGGCGTCGCGAAAGATATTGTATTGCTTCAATCGCAGCGGGGTCTCGAACCCGTAGAAGTTTTGCGCCAGCGTATGCGCGCGATGTGTCGGTGAAAGCGAGGCAAGAAACATCATGGCTCCGAAGTCCGCCAACACCTCCTGCGGCAGATTAAACCAGTCTTTTGGAAACGATCGCGCCATTTCGCCATGATTGTCGATTTTTGTGGCGATAATAAGGCTTTTGCGCGGGTCTGTCTTGTCGTTGTTCGCGTTCGGACGCGAGTCTAAAGCAAGTGTCCCGATTTCCGTGCCTTGGTCGCCAGATAGGCCCGGTTCTGGGCGCCTTCACCGACCTTGAGCGGCACGCGTTCGGTGACCGCAAGGCCTTGCTGTTCCATCATTGCGATCTTGGCGGGGTTGTTCGTCATTAGTCGGACCTGCGAGAAGCCCATCGTTTTGAGCAATTCCGCGCCGATGCGGAAGTCGCGCTCGTCATCTTCAAATCCAAGGCGGTGATTGGCCTCGACCGTGTCAAAGCCCTGGTCCTGCAACGCATAAGCGCGCATTTTGTTGGCCAGACCGATGCCGCGACCTTCCTGATTGAGGTAGAGGAGCACACCTGCGCCGTCGTGGCCCATCTTCGCGAGAGCTGCCTGCAATTGCGGACCGCAATCACATTTCAGGCTACCCAGAACGTCGCCGGTGAAACACGCAGAATGCAACCGCGCCAGAACTGGCGCGTCGCGGTTCGGCGCGCCGATCTCCACAGCGTAATGCTCTTCGCCGCCATCCTCGGGCCGGAATACATGAACGCGGCCCGCCTGCGACACCGAGAGCGGAACGCGGGCGGCTGCCACAAGCGAAAGGCTCGCCATATCGCCCAGCAGATCAGCGGTCGGTTTCGCCAGAAGCACGGTCAGATCCTTCAAGCCTGCAAAGCTCTGCGGCTCCGCCGTCAAAATCAATGCGGCGGGTAAAAGTCGCGCCGATTTCACCAGATCCACTGCGATCCTATGCAGCTCTGCCGTATTATCACGCTCGGTGGCCAAGGGGCCTTTCATCGGATGTTCGAGGTCAAGCGCGGGATCGGCCACGTAACGAACCCAATGGGCATCCGCATCTGCGGGCAGCAGAACGCGTGCCACATCTCCGTCATAGGCGCGCGCCTTCAAGGTTTGCGCCCGCCTTGACGTGATCGTCAGAACCGGCGTTCCGGGCAGGTTGCACATATCGCGCAGGCGTATCTGCGACAGGGTTTCTGCCGCCAGTACAAGCGCGGCCTGCGTGCCATTTTTAAGCACCACCGGAACGCCCATCTGCAAGTCGGTTCTTGCACGGGCGAGGCGTTCGTTATTGTCCGGTATCAGGCTCATTCGTACCACATAGTTTGCTTTACAGCGCACAGCTAGCGTCTTTGCGCGAGATCTGAAACAATTCCGGGTCGCATAACACGTCGCCGTGATTGCCTTGTCACAGATCTTGCCGGTGCGACCCTCGCAACGCAACTATCTGAAAACAGACAAGGATAGGCACCATGGCACAATTGAAGAAAATTCTGCTTGTCGATGATGATGATGACCTGCGCGAGGCTTTGAGTGAACAACTCGTGATGAC
>JBCCNY010000279.1:0-4808 GCA_039025595.1 Pseudomonadota bacterium
CACGCAATCTGCTGTGACGGCGCGTCTGGACGCCCTGGATACTGCGCTGGGCGCGCCACTGCTGAACCGATCTCGCAAGGGGGCGACACTCACCAAGGCCGGATACGGATTTCTGGACCAGGCGGACCTCATCCTGCGCACGTGGCAAACCGCGAAGGCGCGCGCAGCCTTGCCAAGTGGCGTGACGCATCTGTTCAGTTTTGTGTGCGAGCCGTCGCTCTGGATCGGATGCGGTCAGCCGATGCTTGATGCCTGGCGCAAGGTCAATCGGGACATCGCATTCGAGGTCTGGCGCGCGACGCCAAGGGAAGCAGGGGAGTGGCTGGCAAGCGGGATGAGTGACGCCGCCTTGATGACGTCGCCTTTGACCGGGTCCACTATCGAAAATCGGGTGATCGATCACGAGAGGATCATGCAGGTCTCAACTCGCGCACGCGAGGCGATTGCGTGGGACCCCAATTATGTCTTCGTGGATTATGGCTATGCGTTTCGCGCGTGGCATGCCGAAACCTGGCCCGGAGATCAATTGGCGCGGATGGCTTTTTCAGACCCGATCTGGGCTCTCGACCACCTTCTGGCCGAAGGTGGTTCAGCCTATCTACCCAGGACGATCGTAGAGAAAGCTCTTAGAGAGCAGCGCCTCTTCGAAGTGGCAGGCGCCCCGCAATACGAACGGCAAATCTTTCTGAATTGGCGCAAAGCGTCTCTTGCGCAATTCCCGTGGTTCCCGGCTCGGGCTTAGGGTGTCAGACAGGCGTTTTGCCTTGCGCAAACTCAGGTTCATCGTTCACCGGACAACCTTTCGCCGCGTACCTGTCTGGTGCTAGGGGTCAGACGCCACCCTATTTGCATGAGCTTAAAAATGCCGCCCCTCCCAACACTCGGTCAACGGATCGCCATTCTCGGACCTTCGAATTCGGGCAAATCGACGCTCGCGGTGTCAATCGCGCAGAAGACATCCCTGCCAAACGTTCATCTGGATCAGTTGCGGCATATCCCAAACACTAATTGGAAAGAACGCTCGGACGAGGAGTTCAAGTGTTTACATGACAGTGCAATCCTCCACGAAAGCTGGGTCATGGAAGGAAACTACAGCTCGCTGCTGGCCCGACGTTTGGACCGGGCAACCGGTGTCATACTGCTCAATTCAAATGTATGGTTTCGCTACGGCCGCTACGTGAGGCGCACACTGCGCAACACACGCTCTCGCGCGGGTCAACTCGAAGGTGGACAGGATCGGCTATCCTGGAAGATGACTTATTGGATCATTAAAACGCGCAACAAAGCAGAGAGATACGCCCGCATCATTCGCCAAACGGGAAAGCCTTCAGTGGAATGCCACACGTCGAAAGAGTTGGATGACCTTTATCGACATTGGGATTTGGCGCTTCCTTAAGCGCTGGCTCTTTATAATCTTAAACGCCTCAAACCGCCTTTTTAAGACTTTCTTCAAGGTAGATTTCGCGTAAACGCGTTGCGACGGGCCCGGGCGTGCCATCGCCGATCGCCACGCCGTCAATTTCGACAACCGGCATGACAAACGCGCTGGCCGAGGTGATGAAGGCCTCGTTCGACTCTTTCGCTTCATCGATGGTGAAGGACCGCTCCTCGACCTGCATTTGCGCTTCTTCAGCATAGCGCAGGACGGCCGCGCGGGTGATCCCGTGCAGAATATCATTCGATAGCTGGCGCGTGATAATCGTGTTGCCTTTGATGATATAGGCGTTGTTCGATGTGCCTTCGGTCACGTGCCCATCCTGGATCATCCACGCGTCATCACAGCCTGCCTTTTTGGCCATCATTTTACCCATCGAGGGATAGAGCAGCTGGGTCGTTTTGATATCGCGACGCCCCCAGCGTTGATCCTCAATGGAGATGATTTTCATCCCCTCTTTGGCCTTTGGGCTTTGCGCCAGGCCCGGCTTGGATTGCGTGAACAACACAACGGTCGGCTTGGTGTCTTCGTCGGGATAGAGAAAATCGCGATCAGCAGCCCCGCGTGTCACCTGAAGATAGACCAGACCATCTTCGATACCGTTGCGGCTGACCAATTCGCGATGGATCTCCATCAGATCCTCCAGGCATTCAGGATGGGGCATTTCGAGCTCGTTAAGCGAGCGTTCCAGCCGTTTGCGATGACCGTCGAAATCAATGAGCTTGCCACCCAGCACCGAGGTCACCTCATAAACGCCGTCGCCCATCAGAAACGCCCGATCAAAAACCGACACCTTGGCTTCTGTCTCGGGCACGTAGTCTCCGTTCACATAAACTGTCCGCATCTTCATCCCCACAGCTCTGGCGAGGGTGGATGAACCCCCGCGTCATCAAATGTCAAAGGCATATTCCGGTCTTCAGCAAGTAAGAGCGGACCGTCAAGATCCGTCACTGCCGCACCCTGCGCGATAAGTGTCGCAGGCGCCATGGCCAGACTCGATCCCACCATGCAACCGACCATGATGTCGTATCCTTGTTTCTGGGCCTCGGCTCGCAGGGCCAACGCTTCAGTCAGACCACCGGTTTTGTCGAGCTTGATGTTTACAACATCGTACTTGCCCTTCAAGGCGGGCAAGCTGGCGCGATCATGACAGCTTTCATCCGCACAAACAGGCACCGGGCGCTCCAGCCCGATCAATGCCTCATCCTGACTTGCGGGCAGGGGTTGTTCGACCAAAGACACGCCCAGACGCACCAGATGCGGGGCAAGATCGGCGTAGACCTTGGCGCTCCACCCCTCATTGGCATCGACAATGATCCGCGCATCCGGCGCGCCGGCGCGCACCGCTTCGAGGCGCGGCATGTCGTCAGGTGTGCCGAGCTTGATCTTCAACAGGGGGCGAAACGCATGCTCAGACGCTTGTTGTTGCATCGCCTCGGGCGTATCCAGCGAAAGCGTGTAAGCCGTGATCTCTGGCCCGGGCGCGGGTAGGCCCGCAACGTCCCAGACCCGCTTTCCCGCGCGTTTTGCCTCCAGATCCCAAAGCGCACAATCCACGGCGTTGCGCGCAGCCCCGGCGGGCAGCAGATCATAGAGAGATTGACGGTCGAAAGCGTCGGGCAACCCCTCGATTTCTGCCGTCACGCTAGCGAGCGTCTCGTCGTAGCGCGCGTATGGCACGCATTCACCACGTCCGGTGCAAGCACCATCTGTCAAAGTGACGGTGAGTACCTGCGCCTCGGTCCGGGAACCGCGACTGATCGTGAAGACTTGCGCCAGTCGAAAAACCTCGCGCGTGACAAAAACCTGCATGATGCGCGCCTCAGATCGCGGCGAGCGCGTCAACGAGCTTGCCCGAGCCGAACCGATAAGGGTCGGTCGAGGGTAGGCCCATCTCATCCTCAGTAAGAGCCAGATAATCCTTCGCATCTGCCTCAGAGAGATGCTGTGTGTTGACCGACACGCCGACGATCTGACAGTCGGGATTGGCCACCCGCGCAATCGGCAAGGCCGTGTCGCGCAATGTTGCCAGGCTGGGCGGCGTGTAATCCGGCAGCCCCCGCATATGGCTACGCGTAGGTTCATGGCACAGGATCAGAGCGTCAGGCTGGCCTCCATGGATCAGCGCCATGGTCACCCCGGAGTAGGATACATGATAGAGGCTGCCCTGTCCCTCGATCAGATCCCAGTGATCGGGCTCGTTGTCAGGTGTCAGATATTCCACGGAACCTGCCATGAAATCGGCAATCACTGCGTCGAGCGGCACACCGGAGCCAGTAATCAGGATGCCCGTTTGCCCGGTGGCGCGAAACGTGGCCTTCATCCCGGCGGCGATCATATCGCGCTCCATCGACATAGCCGTGTACATTTTTCCGACCGAGCAATCTGTTCCCACCGCAAGACAGCGCTTGCCCGCGCGTCTCTTCCCATTGGCGATCGGATAACCGACAGACGGCACGCGAACATCATGCAACGTTGTGCCGTGGGTCTGCGCCGCCGCGACCAGATCTCCCTCGTCCCGCAGAAGGTTGTGAAGCCCGGATGCAATGTCAAAACCCATGTTCAGCGCAGCAATCAGAACCTCTTTCCAGGCAGGAGAGATCACGCCTCCTCGGTTCGCCACGCCAATGACGAGCGTACGAGCGCCGCGCTCTTTGGCTTCTTCGAGGGTCAAGTCCGTTAAACCGAGATCGGCTCCGCACCCTGGCAGACGAATTTGCCCAACGGCATGTTCAGGACGCCAGTCGCGGATACCAATCGCCACTTTGGCAGCGAGCATGTCCGGGGCATCCCCCAGAAAAAGCAGATATGGCGTCTCGATCATCGTCGTCGGTCCTTGTCCAGAATCAGTGAAGCCGACAATGGCCGACTCAAACCGCCAATTTCTATCAAATTGCGTCAACTATAGTCAGAGCAAGCAACATTCTACGTCAAATCGCGCAGAAACCGGGCAGATCTTCCAGTCTCGCGGGCCACGTCTATGCCGTTTTTGCGCCACCACGTCACGACATCGGCTTGCACAGCGAGATGCAATTTAATAGCCCTCCAGAGCAATCTTGGGATCGTATTGAAAGAGGATCAGACCATGAGCTTCCGTCCGCAACCCCCCGCGCCCGCGCGACCAAACCGCTGCCAGCTCTTTGGCCCGGCCTCGAACCCGGCTCTGTTTGAAAAAATGGCCGCTTCCGCCGCAGATGTAATCAACCTTGATCTTGAAGATGCTGTGGCGCCGTCCGACAAGGAAATTGCCCGCAAAAACGCGATCGAGGCGATCAACGACATCGACTGGGGCAAGAAAACCCTCAGCGTGCGGATCAACGGGCTGGACACGCAATATTGGTACAAAGACGTCGTTGACCTTCTGGAACAAACC
>JBCCNY010000280.1:0-4789 GCA_039025595.1 Pseudomonadota bacterium
ACGCAAAAATGCACCGAGTACGCCAGAGCGCTGAAGCGGTGCGCGTTGTCCCACCAAAGTCGCCGTGACGCCGCCGTTTCCATCGGTGAAATCGATCAGGATACCGATGCGATCCAGCTGGATGTCGAACCGGAAAAGGTAGCCGCCGCTAACCCTTTGAAATGGCGAGACATGCATGATTTTTTGCGCCGTCAACCGATCGTCGGGTTGGATAGGACCATGGTCGTCGCGCGCACAAAGATAGGAATGGCGATCGCCATAAGTGTTGGTGACCTCGGCGATCACGGTCACAATCGCCCCATCTTTATCGCTGCAAAGCCAGAATGACACGGGGTTGAACACGTAGCCCAGCACGCGTGGCTGGGCGAGAAGCTCAATCCGGGCAGGTCCCGGCAGGTTATGAGCCGCAAGCACATCTCTGACCCAAGCCGCGCCGCGGCCTTGCTCGGGCGGACCACCATGATCTTTGTCCCACAGAGAAAACAAACCGAATCTGTTCCGCCCAAAGGCCCAATTCTGATCTGCCGGCACCTCGGCATCGAGCATCACAAAGTCGACGTTGTAACGAAAGGCGTTGTTAATTTCGCCTTTGCGTCCGTGCCATGTGTAGCCTGCGATATGATCAACTGCCGCCATGGAGGTTTACTCGGCCGCTATCATCGTTTGATCGCGCGACAGCATCGCGTCCGCCACATCCAACGCACTTGATAGCCCGTCTTCGTGGAAACCATTCTTCATCCATGCGCCGCAGAACCAGGTATTGCGGGCGCCGTTCAGTTGTCGCACCGCCTCTTGGGAGTGGAGCATTGCCAAATCATAGATCGGATGACGCAGCGATGTCTGGTCATAGATCAGTTCGTCCTTGATCGGACGTGTGGAGTTGAGCGTCACGAAATGGGGATCGGCATGCGGAATCGGCTGGAGGCTGTTCATCCAGTAGGTGATGTCTATCTGGCCAGAGCGCTTGGCAGGAGCCTCGGCGTAGTTCCAAGACGACCAGACCGCGCGCCGTTTTGGCATGATGCTTTCATCGGCGTGGAGCATCACATCGTTTTGCTGGTACGTCACGCCCTTCAGTGCGGCATACTCGGCCTCGCTTGGATCGCTAAGGAGCGACAGGGACAAATCACCATGGGTGGCAAGCACAACCTCGTCGTACAGGTCCCACTCGCACCCTTCGGCGCGGATCTCTACCCCGTTGCCCGAGCGCCTTATGCCGGACACGGGCGTCGACGGGCGTAAATCTACACCCGCGTTGAGCAGATGCGCCTCAAGCCGGGACACATATTCGATTGAGCCGCCCTGGACAGTGTACCACTGATGCTGGCCGGAATAGCCAAGAAGGGCGTGATTTTCCATGAACCGCACCATGGCGTGAGCTGGAAAGTCCATGATCTTTTCCGTGGGCGTGGACCAAATCGCGCCGGTGAGCGGAAACAGATAATAGTCGCGAAACCACTCTCCGGTGCCGATGTGGTCCAGCATATCCCCGATGCTTAGGTCGGGGTTCTGGCGTGCTGTCTCGGATGCGCGTGCATTGAACCGAAAGATATCACGCAACATCCGCCAGTGTTTCGGCCGGGTCACGTTACGGCGTTGCGCGAAGTATGCATGGGCCCCGTCTAAGCCGTATTCCAACGCCCCGCCTTTGACGGATGCACCAAAACTCATCCTGCTTTTGACCACCGGCACATTCAGAGTATTAAACAGCTCAGTAAGGTAAGGATAATTGGCGTAGTTAAAAACGATGAAACCTGTATCGACCGGTTGATCACCATTTTTCCCAGCCATGATAGTGCGCGCATGGCCACCGAGGCGACTTTCCGCCTCAAAGACGGTGACGCGATGGTGTTCTGCGAGTCGCCAAGCCGCGCCAAGGCCTGTAATCCCTGCACCGATGATTGCGACTTTCTTTCCGTTGGCAGGGTTGCTTTCAAATGGCATTACCGTCTCATTCCGTGTTTGTTGTTGTTGGAAATACGCGTCGCGCCGAGAACCGGATGAAAAACAAAAAAAAACCCTGTCTAGTGATCCACGAACCACCCGCAAGCGTAGAAAGGCTACGTTCAGGGAATTTTGTGCGGTGCACTTCGACGAAAATAACCGCTCGGAAACAGCTGAACTGCTGCGACCCGATAGCACCTTTGAAAGAGTGCGTTTTCGGACCAATATGAGCAGCAAGGGTGAAAAAGAGACGGATTGGGCCGCAATTGTTGGTCGGATCCGAGACAAACGGGACAAACAGGCGTTTCACGCATTGTTTGTGCATTTTGCGCCTCGCGTGAAGGCTTTTCTTCTCCGGTCTGGAGCGGATGGTTCCCTCGCGGAGGAATGCACACAAGAGGTCATGGCGACCCTGTGGCAAAAGGCGCATCTCTTCGACCCCAGCCGCGCGAGCGTGGCGACCTGGATATTTACGATCGCGCGAAATCGAAAGATTGACGCGCTTCGGAAACTTAGACGGCCGGAACCTGAAGATTTATCTTGGGGTCCGGATGAAGAGCCGGACCAAGAAAATGTTCTGGCGCTTCAGCAAGAGAGCGAGAAACTGGGAGAGGCGATTGCGCAACTCCCGGCAAAACAAAAGGAACTGATCGAGAAAGCCTATTTTGGCAATTTGACGCATAGCGAAATCGCAGATGTGACAGGATTGCCGCTCGGCACGATCAAATCGAGGATACGTTTGGCACTGGACCGTCTGCGCCACGCAATGAAGTGAAAGCAAATGACTGGAACGATCAAACACCATTTAGATGACGCGCTTTTGATGGCGTATTCGACCGGCAACCTGCCAGAAGCACTCAGCCTGACCGTGGCAGCCCACATTTCGATGTGCGACGAGTGCAGGGCGCGTCTGGGCGCCTTTGACACTGTCGGCGGCGCTCTGATTGACGAAGGCGATGTGGCGTCTTTGTCTTTGGACAGTTTTGCAGCGACCATGGCAAGAATCGAGGGTCTGGAAGGACTTGTTGAGGCCAAGGCACCGGCCGCAGAGACCGATAGTCTTCTCCCGGCGCCTTTGCAGGATTATGTCGGTTCAGATATCGATGCGATTAACTGGAAACCGATTGGGATGGGTGTCCGACAGGCAATATTGCCAACCGACAAAGACGCGACGGCGCGGCTGTTGTTCATCCCGGCCGGCGTTGCAATGCCGGATCACGGGCATCACGGAACCGAGCTGACCCTGGTGCTGAAAGGCGCATATTCAGACGAGCATGACCGTTTCTGTCGCGGTGATATTGAAATCGCGAACGAGGATATGGATCACACACCGGTTGCCGATATCGGAGAGGACTGCATCTGCCTGACGGCCTCGGATGCGCGTGTTAAGTTCCGGTCATTCCTTCCTCGACTGGCCCAACCCTTCTTTCGGATCTAGACCACGCCGGTTCCGTATTTTGCCACGAAATTACGCAGAACTTTCTCGGGTGCAAAAACACGCGCTTGATGGCATGCCATAATAAGGCTTTCTGCATCGTCCGGGCTGAAATACCCGTGGTTTTTGTAGATGTTGATGCGCGTTTCAAAACCTTGGGCATCGGCCTCTGGATGAAATTGCGTAGCATAGACGTGTTCGCCAAACCGCAACATCTGATAAGGGCAAGTGTTGGACCGCACCAGGTGAACGCAATTCTTTGGTAGTTCCTGCAACGCTTCTTTATGACCGACGAAAGCGTCGAAGGAAGCGGGAACGCCAGCGAGCAATGGGTCATGTTTCCCCGCTTCCGTCAAAGTACAGGAGGCAGTCCCAACCGGTTCCGAATAGGCCTCCTTGCTCACATTGGCGTCAAGGTGTTTGCCCAGTATTCCAATACCATAGCAACAGCCCAGGAATGGAAAGTCGCGTCCGGTGACTTCTGGCATAAGCGATAGAATATCCGCTTCGATCCGCGCTTCGAGCGGTTTCTTTTGCTTCACAGGGTCGCTCACACATCCAGGGCCACCACCGACGACGATGCCTGCGTAGTCATTGAGATCAAGCGACTTCGGCAATTGTTCTTGGTCGAGCCGAACACGTACCACCCGGTCCGGTTCAAGTTCTCCTTTACGCAAGAAGGCGGCAAACTCATCATCGGCAGCGTCTGTTTCCGGGCGAAGCTGCAAGATCAGGAACTTCTTTGGCATAGGGACCTTTTTTGCTCTGATTTGGCGTGTCGAGACTTCTTGACGCGCCTCCGCAAACCCATACCCTGCGCAACAAAATTCAGAAACAGGAAAGAAATATGGCACAGCGCCTGCATCTTGTCTTCGGCGGCGAACTCGCTGATCCATCCAAGACCGTTTTTAAAAACGTCGATGACTTGCATATTGTCGGGGTTTTTCCCGATTACGACAGCGCCTTTCACGCATGGAAAGCGGAGGCGCAGAAAACCGTTGATAATGCTCATACAAGATATTTCATTGCTCACCTGCATCGTCTGCGCGATGAAGAACAAGCAGCATCTTCCACCGAAGAGTTAGGATAAAAAGGCGTGACGTCGCCTCACCATAGAGATCCCGATCAAGTCCCGGAAAGGTATCAAGTAGGAAAGAGCGAGCAATCTCGTCCCAAAAACCCTACAATATGGGCGCATGCAATACATGCGGAGCATGTGCGGCCATTGCGTCAACTGGCGGAACGACTGCAGGCTCGGAATCCCGATTGCGCTCTGTTGCTAAGCTGCGCTGATGCCCGAGCCAAGAACGACCCAATCGAAGAACAAGCTATCATCCCCATTCAATTGCCCGCGGAAAGCGCCGTATCAATTGACGCGTTTTTGGATTACTGGCGGCCTGATTTTGTTCT
>JBCCNY010000281.1:0-4767 GCA_039025595.1 Pseudomonadota bacterium
CCGGACCTGCGGGCGTTTTTCGAAAGCGATATTCGTTGGCTCAAGCATTATGGGTTCGATCCGCTCGATGTGCCGACGCTCCATGGTGGGCTGTCGGGGTGATCAGGCCGCCGCGTCGCAGAAATTGCTGTCGCAGGGCCGCGATTTGAGATATACGCAAAGTGAAAGGTCCCCTTACGCATGCCTCTCACACAGCTAGCCTACGTCTCGCAGCCCTTTGGTTTCGATGACGCCATTCTTTCCGGTATCCTACTGGATGCGCGCCGAAATAACCTTCGGGATGAAGTCACCGGGGCACTAATCGTGCGCGGCGATCTTTTCATTCAACTGCTTGAGGGGCCGCGGCGCGCGGTTGCGGATTGCTACGCCCGCATCCGTGGTGATGACCGGCATGTGTCGCCTCGGAAATTGATGGATCGAACGATCACCACACGGCTTTTCCCCGGTTGGTCTATGAAAGACGACCCCGCGCAAAGCTGGGTCTGGAGCCGCGAAGAAGTTCGTGCCGGAGCGTTGGATAACGCCACCGAGCAAGAGGTGCTTGGCTTTTTCTCGCGTCTTGCGTCTCAGGACACGCTACCTTTTCGACCGCATTGATCCTCACTGTGCCAGAAATGCGATTTGCCTACTTGTGCGCGCCGGTTTCGCGCCGAATGGCGCTTGACTTTGCTCGGGTCACAGACTGACTTAGATCAAAAGGGGATCGCGATGAAAGATCAGCCGCAAGACCACTTTACCTTACGTTCGCGCAATGACGGCGGCGACACGCCAACATTGAATTCCTGGGGCGCGAATTCGGATTATGGCCGGTTGCGCTCTGTTCTGTTGGGGCCCATCGACAATTACCAATGGCTGCAAACTAGTTCCGTGTCGAAAAAGACGCTGCGCCGGGCTGTGCCCTTTGATCTTGAGATTGCCAAAAAACAGCATGCCGAGATGGTCAGCGCTTATGAAAGTGCCGGTGTTGAGGTATCGACGCATGCACCCGACCCGCATCTTCCCTATCAGGTCTATGCGCGCGACAGCTCCGTTATGACGCCCTTTGGGGCCATCATTACGCATATGGCGCAATGGTGGCGTCGCGGTGAGAATTTTCGCGCGATTGAAACCTATCAGAGCTTGGGAATCCCGATTTACGACTTCGTCACGGCCGGCACATTCGAGGGCGGCGATTTCAACGTGATCGAACCCGGATGTGTCCTTATCGGATGGGAGGGCGACGAGGGCCGCACGCAAGAGCAAGGCGCGCGTCAGGTGGCGGGTTGGATGGAGGCGGAAGGCTGGGAAGTAAAGCTCGCTGATATCGATCCATTCTACGTTCATATCGACCTGATGGTGGTCATGCTGGCGCCTAAACTTGCCGCGGTCTGTACGGACTGCACCGATCCCGACATCGTCGACTGGCTTCGCGCCAAGAACATAGAGATCGTGGACGTGCCGTTTCAGGAGACCATCGCACTGGGCTGCAACGTGGTCGCCCTAGGCGATGACCGGGTTTTGTTACCCGAAGGCTCCGTGACACTGAAGGAGAAGCTGCGCGCGCTGGGCTTCACGATCTATGATCCGGACCTGTCGATGATTACACAAGGGGGCGGGGGCGTGCATTGCATGTGTCAAAGCCTGATCCGCGATCCAGTCTAAGGCCGCGTGACCCAAATACGGTCTCACAATCCTGTCCGCAGCGTCCTTATGGTTGCCCTCTTAGTGCTTGCGCCGGAGCGAGCGCTGGCCCACGCCGCCGAGGGTGGCTTCGTCCTGCTGCTGCCCACCGATATCTACATCGCGGCGGGTGTTACGGCGGTGGCGCTGACTGTGCTTGCACTGGTTTTCTTGCCTGACCGCCTCGTGAGAGCGTTGTTTCGACCCCCAATCGAAATCCAATTTCCTGCGCTGCCGGTTCGGCATGTCACCCGGATTTGCGGCACAGTTCTCCTAATTTTGACTATTTCGCTTGGATTTACCGGCTCGCGCGACCCGGTCTCTAATCCGCTTGTCCTCATGGTATGGGTTTTTTGGTGGATCGGGCTTGTCACCGTGCAGGGCGTGTTTGGTGATATCTGGCGGTGGGTCAATCCCTGGCTGGGCATTACTTCGATCACCGGCTACAGAAAGCTCTGCGCCTATCCGCGTTGGCTTGGATACTGGCCTGCCTGCGCCGGTTTTCTTCTGTTTTCAGGCTTTTTGTTGGCCGATATTGCGCCCACCGATCCGATCCGATTGTCCTGGGCGGTGTCACTCTATTTCCTTTCGTCGCTGCTGGGGCTCTATGTTTTCGGGCCCATTTGGATCCTGCGCGGCGAAACAATAAGCGTTTTGATGCGCAGCTTTGCTAGGATCGCCCCGTTCGTCCGGCAGGGCCGTCGGACACGCCTTGGCCTTTGGGGTTGGCACTGCGTTGCAATGCCGGTTCCCACACTATCATTGGCGTTTATGATGGTTCTGCTTTTGGGCGTGGGCAGTTTCGACGGATTAAACGAGACTTTCTGGTGGATCGGCGTCATTGGGCTCAACCCGCTTGAATTCACAGGACGCTCAGCAGCGCAATGGCAGAACCTCGCCGGACTGGTGCTAGCCAATGCGGCTTTGATCTTCGTCTTTTGGTCTGGTCTTTGGGCCGGGGCGCAATTCTCCAACGACCCGCGACCTGCCACGCTCTTGTTTCGAACGTATGCGCCCACCTTGTTGCCGATCGCTCTCGGTTACCACATTGCGCACTACCTAACAGCTGTCTTGGTCGAGGCGCAGTATCTTTGGATTTGGCTCGACGATCCGTTGCGTACGGGTCTGCATTGGCTTGGGCAACGGGACTTTCAGGTGACCACCGGGTTTTTCAATCGTCAGGATTCTGTGGAAGTCATCTTTCTCACGCAGGCGAGCGCGGTCGTCTTGGGGCACATTTTGGCGATCCTGATGGCGCATGCTATCACCCTTCGCTCAACCGGGTCGCACCGGGTTGCCGTGGTTGGGCAACTGCCACTTGCCCTTTTCATGATCGCCTACACTTTTTTGGGCCTCTGGTTGCTTGCCACACCGCGAGGCGTCTGAGTTTTTCGTGCTAGAATAATAGTTAACGGGTCCGAATCGGAACCCATGCTGAAGGGAGTGAACGCGATGACCAAGTCTTCAATCACGCGACGCGGGGCGCTACAGGGGATCGCTGGCGCGACCGCGTTGCCGTTGTGGGCGCGCTATGCTCAGGCGCAAAGTTCCGAGCCGCTGAAGCTGGGATTTCAGGTCCATCGCACCGGGATCGGGTCAGCCTATGGCCGTTGGTATGATCGCACGACGCAAGCGGCGGTGAATCTGATCAACGAGAGCGGTGGCATCAATGGCCGCCCGGTGGAGATTATCGCAGAAGATGACGGCACGGATCCCAAGCGCGGGGCCGAAGTGCTGGAAAAGTTTGCCAATCAGCACGGCTGTGATCTGGGATTTGGCACGCTTTTCAGCCATGTCGTGATCGGCTCTGCACCAAGAGCCGGAGAGTTGAAGTTGCCGTATTTCGTTGTGTCAGAGGGGCATCACGTGGCCTCTGGAATGCTAAACCGGTACACGATGCAGCCTGGGATCACCGATGTGAAAAGCCAGGTGATCGCAATGGCGCCTTTTGTGGCCGACAATCTGGGCAAGAAGGTCACGATGATCTTTCCCGATTTTGCCTTTGGACATAATCATCGCGATTTCTTCACCGAAGCGATCGAGGCGCAGGGCGGCGAGGTTTTGGAAAAGATCGCCATACCGCCAGCCGAGACATCGTTCACCAAGTATTTCCCGCGCATCCCTCGCGAGACCGAGGTGGTGTATCATGTAATGGTCGGACCTGCTGTGCTAACCTTTGTCAAGGAACTGGGAGAGTTCTTCGGCCCCTCCAGCCCCGAAATATTCGGCTTTATCGACTCGTTGGAGGCGGTGGACCTGTCCAGCCCGGGTTTGGAGTTCTTGGAAGGTACCTATTTCTGGGAGGGCATGCCGCGCTATGCGCAAGCCGATCAATCCGAGCATGACAAGTTCTATCGCGCCGCTGTGGGCGTTGACGAAAACGGCGCTTCGCTCAGCGATCCAGCCGATGTCTCCACCTATGCGCATATGTTTGGCTGTTGGGAGACGCTCTATATCATCAAGGACGCGATGGAGGCGTCAGGCTATCAGAGTCCTGCCGACCGCCCCGCATTGATCGAGGCCGTTGAGGCCATGACAGACATCCCAGAAAGCCGCGAACATCCGCAGGGCGCTAAACTCTTTAACGGCAAAACCCATCAGGTTTTCGGGCACCAGTTCATAAGCAAGGTTGAAGGTGGGCGCATGGTGAAGCTGCACACGACCTCGATCGAAGACGGGCTCTATGAGGATGAAGTGGATTACACCACGCAACCTCTCTAGCTGCGCGCCTGGCTGATGGAATTCGGGCCCCACCTGTTTCTCGCGGTTCTCGAAGGTTCGGTAACCGCGGCTGTTCTTTCGCTGACTGCCGTCGGTCTTTCGCTGGTCTTTGGTGTGATGCGGGTCGTGAATATTGCCCATGGTGAGTTTTTCATGCTCGGTGCGGTTTTTGCCTGGCTCATGGCGCAGTGGATCCCGGGACCTGCGGCACTGGGGTTCTTCGCGGCCCTCGCGATTGCACCTCTTCTGGTCGGTGGGCTGGCCTCGCTTGCGGATTTAACCATACTTAAGCGTATTGATTATGATCCGGAGCGCACCATCGTCGCCACGATTGGGTTATTGTACATCATCCAGCAGGTCACATTGATGACCTATGGACCCGACGCA
>JBCCNY010000282.1:0-4760 GCA_039025595.1 Pseudomonadota bacterium
AATCGCGCCAAAGGTTCGAGGACCACGCTCGCTGGTTCGATGTCTTTCAAACCGGCCGACAGATAGGGATTTAGTAGTGAAGGAGCCTGCCAGAAGAAAACGTTGACCTGTCCGTCGCGTCCGCGCTTTTGGTCCGACGCCGCTACGCCAGCTGCAATTGCGGCTAATGTGAGCGCTCGAAAAATGACCAGCAATTCAAATCCCCAGTGTACAGAATGCTGCATAGCCAAAACGAAGTTCGACTATAAACAAAGTGCAGCGGTTGCTCAAAAAAGCAAGATTCGTATCACCCCGGGACAGTTGATTTTTTACCTAAAAGTATGGTGCTACTTGGCAGATGGTCCGATAATCATGATCATCTGGCGGCCTTCCATCTTGGGCATGTTTTCGACCTTGCCAACACCTTCAATGTCTGTTGCAACGCGTTCTAGCAAATCACGCCCAAGCTCCTGATGCGCCATTTCTCGTCCCCTAAATCTCAGCGTCACCTTGACCTTGTCACCATGTTCGAGAAACCGAAAAACATTGCGCATTTTGACATCGTAATCGTGCGTATCTGTGTTGGGACGGAACTTCACCTCTTTGACTTCAATAACCTTCTGTTTCTTCCGCGCCTCTGATTCTCGCTTCTGCTGTTCATACTTGTATTTGCCGAAATCCATGATCTTACAGACAGGCGGTGTCGCATTTGGAGAGATTTCAACGAGATCGAGGCCCGCCTCTTCAGCCATTTCGAGCGCCCGCTCGGGTGTAACGACGCCAACATTGTCGCCGTCAGCGCCAATCAGGCGGATTTCAGTGCCGCGGATGCGGTCATTGACGCGAGGTCCGGTATCGCGCGTCGGGGGCGCGTTGTGTGGTCTGCGGGCGATGGGAGTTTTCCTTGTAATATCCGAATTAGACCCGGAAAATAACTGGGCATGTGAGGTGTTTCAAGCCGCAAAACAGGCCCGTTACGGCCTTTTGAGCGGGTCCGGGCCGGTATCGGAGCCTGGCTCGTTTATCTCTTTCCAACCATGTGATGATCTGCGATGCAATGAGGCCGAAGATGCTCTATCGCGTGGGACCAGGAGGACGTAGGACATGAGAACGCTTATTTGGTTGGTTGTGGCCGTCATCATTCTAGGAACAGGGTACTTTTTGTTCACCGGAGATACGCCGCAGGATGTCGTTGAAGACGTTCAAGACGCGGTTACTTCCGGCGACGATACAACGGCTGAAGATACGGACGACGCCGCGACTGAACCCGAAGAGGAGGTTGCCGTGCCAGCGGAAGATGCGACCGAGGAAACCACCGAGGAAACCGGCGAAGCCGCAAGCGATGCCACTGAAGAAGCAGCGGAAGAGGCCTCTGATCCCGTGACGGAGACGGTGGAAGAAGTCACAGACACGATTGAAGAAACCACGACAGAGGCGGCGGAAGAGGCGTCTGACGCGGGTCAAGACGCGCTGGATACAGCCTCTGACGCGGTCGATGACGCCGTGGACGCAACATCCGATGCGGTTAATGACGCTGTCGACGATGCCACCGATACCCTGAACGGAACAGGAACCGAGTAAGAGACCCGCGGCAACTCAGCCGAGTTAAGTTCTGATGAGAAAGCCGGACCTCAAGGTCCGGTCATTTTGCTCACGTTGACATCGAGAACGGGAGGCTTTCCGTCGCCGCTTGACTTAGTCGAGGAAGGCCTTTTCCACGACATATTCCTTTGGCTCTGAATTGGCGCCTTCGCGCAACCCGTATTCCTCCAGCATCTCTTTGATCTCGAGATTGAATGCCAGGTTGCCGCACACCATGGCACGGTCGGCCTCAGGGTCGAGTTGTGGCACATCCAGATCGCGGTAGACCTCGCCGGACCGCATCAGATCGGTAATCCGGCCCATCTTCTGGCTGTCTTCGCGAGTGGTGGTAGGGTAGTAACGGAGCTTGTCGGAAAAACCCTCGCCAATCAGCTCTGTAAGCATCTCGTCTTTCCGGATCGAGCCAATCAGCTCGCGGCCATAGTCCAGTTCGCCTACTTCCCGGCAGGTATGGGTCAGGATCACCTCGTCATAGTCGTGGTAGGTTTGCGGATCGCGCAGCAGAGAGGCGAAGGGCGCAAAGCCTGTTCCTGTCGCGAACAACCAGAGCCGCTTGCCCGGCAAGAGCGCGTCATGCACCAGCGTGCCTACCGGTTTGGGCCGCAGAATAATCTCGTCACCCGGCTGAACATGCTGGAGCCTGCTGGTGAGCGGACCATCCTGCACTTTGATGGAGTAGAATTCTAATTCCTCATCCCAGGAGGGCGAGGCGATGGAATAGGCCCGCAAAAGCGGTTTCTGCTTGCCGGTTTTTTCGTCCGTCTGCATGAGCCCGATCATCACGAATTCTCCCGATCGGAACCGCAGCGAAGCGGGCCGTGTGCACCGGAAAGAAAACAACCGGTCCGTCCAATGCTTCACAGACGTGATCGTCTGAGCATCCGGTAGGGTCGGCACTTTGACAGGTTTTGCGTCGGTCACGGTAACAGTCTCGTTCATGCGCTCTATCGCCGGAGCGTCCCGGCGCCTCTTTGTAAACTTGGTTTGCCAGTGGCGAAAGACCCTAAGATCCTGAATTATGCCGAATGCCGGTTCCTCGAAGTCGGGTCTGATAATCATGGGCGCGCCAATCTGCCCGAAAGAGCCATTGATCCTCGGGCTGACGACGCGCTAGGTCGTCATCGATTTCGACTTCGTCGAACCCGGCCCGGCGCGCCATCGTATATTGATCCGCGATCACATGACCCTTTGCGCGCAGGCGTCCCAGATAGCCCATCAGGCGGATCTGTCGCGCGATGGTGAAGCCGCGCCCATCGGCAAAACTTGGAAAGTCGACCCGAATAAGCGGTGCGTCGGCCAGCTTGTCGCGCAAAGCGAGCGGATCGGTGTCGGAGGTCAGATCAAGGGCCGCACCCGGCGCCGCCTGATCGGGGGCGGCAAATCCATCTGTCCAGGCGTCTGCGGCAAAACCGCTATCAGTGACCAATACGCTCATGCGAGGGCTCCAGTTTGGATCGCGCGGCCATTTTCAAAATGAATTCCGCATTCAGTTTTTTCGAATTTGCGCCAACGACCTGCACGTGGATCTTCATGTTTGCCGGTTGGGCTAGTGCAGGGCATGCAACCCACTGACGTGTAGCCCGTTGCGACCAGCGGATGACGCGGCAGGCGGTTTTCCTCGATATAGGTTTGGATATCGTCTCGCGTCCAATAGGCGAGAGGATTTATCTTGATCCGACCGGTTCCGGGCTCGGCCTCAAAAAAATCAATCTCTGTGCGCCTTCCGCCATGGAAACGCTTGCGACCGGTGATCCAGCCATCAAATCCGCGCAGAGCGTCTGCCAAAGGTTTGGTTTTACGTAGATCACAGCAGGCATCGGGATTGCTCTGATGGAGTGTTTTGTCCAGGTCTTGGCGGCTCAGCAGCGCCTCACTTGCCTTGATCACCCGCACGTCCGATAACTTCAAGAACTTCGCCAGTTCTGTCTGATAGGCCAATGTTTCGGCGAATAACATCTCGGTATCAAGAAACAAAACCGGCGTGTCACGGCGAATGACCGACACCAGGTGCAGCAGAACGACCGATTCTACACCGAAGCTGGATACCAACGCGATTTGTCCGGAGGCCGGACGCGTCAAAACCTGTTCCAGAACGGCCCTCGCTGCATGCTGGCGATACCAGTCGTTAAGACCTTCAACGCGTGTCTCGGTCTGGGCTAGTGGCTCATTCTGCAGCAACGGCACTGTCCTGTTCATATAGCGCGGCCTTGAAGGGCACCATGCCGAGCCGCTTATAGGTTTGCAGGAACGTCTCATCGCGGCTTTCGCGGATGTCGAGATAGGAATGGACAAGTCGTTCTACGGCAGGAATAATCTCTTCTGCAGAAAAACCCGGACCGGTTCGGTCGCCGATCGCCGCGTTTTCCGTGTGGTCGCCGCCCAGCGTGATCTGATAGTTTTCCACGCCCGCACGGTCGAGGCCCAGAATGCCGATATGACCGACATGGTGATGCCCGCAGGCATTGATGCATCCCGAAATCTTGATCTTGAGCGGGCCCACATCGTGTTCAAGCTTCAGCTCATCAAACCGTGTGGCGATCTCTTGCGCGATGGGAATGGAGCGGGCCGTGGCCAGCGCGCAATAATCCATGCCGGGGCAGGCGATGATGTCTGAGATCAGCCCGATATTCGATGTGGCCAGCCCATACTTTTTGAGTTCAGAATGGATCGCGGGCAAATCAGATTTGTGAACATGGGGCAGGATCACGTTCTGCTCATGGCTGATACGTAGTTCATCATGGCCGTAGCGTTCCGCCAGATCGGCCATGACCCGCATCTGCTCTGCCGTCGCATCGCCTGGGGTCGCACCATGCGCCTTCAGACTGATCTGCACGATCGCATAACCCTCGGCCCGATGTGCGGCGAGGTTTGTATCGGCCCAGGCGCGGAAAATCGGATCGGTTTTTCGCGCGGTCTCGAAAACGGCCGTGCTCTGCTTGCGAAAGTAAGGGGGCGCAAAGGCTGCCTTGATCGCCTCAAAGAGCGCAAGGTCGACTCCGGTGAAACTCGGCCGGATCGCGGCGAAGCGTTCGTCTACGCGCGCACGTATCTCGTCAATTCCATGCTCATGCACGGTGATCTTGATGCGCGCCTTGTACTTGTTGTCGCGCCGTCCGATCTGGTTCCAGACACTGACGACAGCTTCGATATAGGGCAGCAGATCCTGCTGGCTCACGAAG
>JBCCNY010000283.1:0-4744 GCA_039025595.1 Pseudomonadota bacterium
CAGGCTTGCACCCCCTGCCCCCCAGGGCTAAAGCCGTGCCATAGATGACAGACAGGAACCGCGCATGTCGATCGATATTGAAACAGCCGCCAAGGTTGCCAAGCTGGCTCGTATCCGCGTCGAGGAGGCGGACCTTCCAGCGCTAGCGCAGGAATTCAACACGATCCTGGGCTTTATCGAGCAACTGGGCGAAGTGGATGTCGAGGGCGTGGACCCGATGGTGTCGGTCACACCGATGCAGTTGAAGCGTCGTGACGATAGCGTCACGGACGGAAATCAGCCGAGCAAGGTGCTGTCGAACGCGCCGGACGCACGCGAAGGCTTCTTCGCGGTACCCAAGGTCGTCGAGTGATGACGGAGCTGAGCGCACTCACGATCGCGGAGGCACGCGACAGCCTGCGCGCGGGCGAGATCACGGCGGTGGAGCTGACCGATGCCTGCCTCAGCGCGATTGAGGATGCCGGCGCGCTCAATGCCTTTGTGCACCATACACCGGATCTGGCCCGCGAGCAGGCGCGCGATGCACAGGCGCGCATCGCTTCAGGTGATACGCCAGCTATGTGCGGTATCCCCCTAGGAATAAAAGATCTTTACTGCACAAAATCCGTGCCGTCCCAGGCGGCATCCGGTATTCTGGACGGGTTCATACCGAATTACGAATCTACAGTGACCGGGCAGCTTTTCGACGCGGGCGCGATCATGCTGGGCAAGCTCAACATGGACGAGTTTGCCATGGGCAGTTCCAATGAAACCTCTGTTTACGGCAATGCGGTGAACCCGTGGCGGCGCGGAAATGATGACGCCGCCTTGACGCCCGGAGGATCGTCTGGAGGGTCAGCCGCCGCGGTGGCAGCCGATCTCTGCCTCGGCGCGACGGGGACAGATACCGGCGGATCGATCCGGCAGCCTGCCGCCTTTACGGGTATTACTGGCATCAAGCCCACCTATGGGCGCTGTTCCCGCTGGGGTATTGTCGCTTTTGCGTCCTCTCTCGATCAGGCAGGACCGATGACCAAATCTGTGCGCGATGCGGCCATCATGCTCGAGGCGATGTGTGGCCACGACCCCAAAGATTCCACCTCTGCCGACCTCCCTGTGCCGAATTTTGAGGCGGCGCTGACAGGCGATATACGCGGCAAGGTGATCGGCATCCCCCGCGAGTATCGCATGGACGGCATGCCCGATGAGATCGAGGCTTTGTGGACACGCGGCAAGGAGATGCTGGCCGATGCCGGTGCCGTGATGCGCGACATCACTCTGCCGCACACGAAATATGCCCTGCCCGCCTATTACGTGATTGCGCCCGCCGAAGCCTCGTCGAACCTCGCCCGTTATGACGGGGTTCGTTACGGCCACCGCGCGCAGCTAGCGCAGGGTGATGGCATCACGGAAATGTACGAAAAGACCCGCGCAGAGGGCTTTGGCGCTGAGGTCAAACGCCGGGTGATGATCGGCACTTACGTGCTGTCGGCGGGCTTTTACGACGCCTATTACAACCGGGCTCGCAAAGTGCGCGCGCTTATCAAACGGGATTTCGAGAAGGTGTTCGCAGACGGCATTGACGCCATCCTGACGCCGGCCACGCCGTCGGCAGCCTTTGATCTAGGGCGGGAGATGACTGATCCGGTCCAGATGTACCTCAACGACGTGTTCACCGTCACGGTCAACCTTGCAGGTTTGCCGGGTATTGCCGTCCCCGCCGGCACGGATGCCCACGGCCTGCCGCTGGGTCTGCAACTTATCGGACAGCCCTGGGAAGAGGGCGCTCTCCTCAATGCTGCCTATACGTTGGAGCAGGCTGCAGGATTTGTAGCCAAACCAAACAAATGGTGGTAACCTCTGTTTAAGCTCGAAGAGCGATACAAATAAGCGGGAAGAAAAGCCCGGCAGAGCAGTAACAGGATAGCAGTTGATGCGACCTTTAATAGGCTTGACCGCGATGCTGGGTCTGATGGCCTGTGGCACCCAAATTCCGGATAGTGGCGCAGGCTCTAGCGAGGCCGGACAATTCAATTCTCAGAGCTATTCTCAGCAACAGGCCGCCCGCGACGCGGAATTGCAGGGCACGTCCTTTATACCGGCGGGTGTGATCTCTGACGAGGTGACATCGACAGGTCAGCAGAGCGTGGCGAGCTTGAACGAGCCGCTCAATGCAACAGGGACCTCGATGGTCAATGCCCCAGCGGGCGCTTTCGGATCGACGAGCCGCGTCGCAAGTGCAGATCCCAGCGATGCGCTCGCCCGCGACACAGTCGCCGCGCTGGCGCAGACATCACCAGTTTCAGCTCAACCGCTCCTGAACCAAAGCCAACCCGCAACTGCACCGCAAACAGTGTCCGGCGCGCGCGGGATTTCCAACGAAAACAGTTTCGATGCGGTGGGCAATGCCCGTTCGATCGAAGGCGATGCCCAGCTCATTGCGCAAAACCGGGCGCAGTATCAGGTCGTTCAACCGACCGCCCTGCCCAGCCGCACAGGCTCAGACCAGCCCAATGTTGTGCAATATGCGCTGTCCACCAACCATGCGGTAGGAACCACTCTCTACAGCCGGGCAGGTATCAACAAACGGGCGCGCGCAGAGCGGGCCTGTGCAAAATACTCGTCCTCTGATCTGGCACAGTCGGATTTTCTCGCCCAGGGCGGTCCACGCCGTGACCGGCTGGGCCTCGACCCGGATGGCGATGGATTTGCCTGCGCATGGAATCCCCAGCCTTTCCGCGCGGCTGTCGGTGGTTGACAGGCGTGGCGTGCGCGCCAATCTGGCACCCCTCCCCCAATTTTGGTGAACGCCGAAAAGATGCATCCCCGGAGATGGTGGTGCTTCACGCAACCGCGATGCAAAGCTGCGCAGAGGCTTTGCACCGGTTGTGTGATCCCGCGGCAGAGGTTTCGGCGCATTACCTGATCTCCGAGACCGGCGAGATCTGGCAATTGGTGGACGAGGTTAAGCGCGCCTGGCACGCAGGTAGAGGGTCGTGGGGTGATGTGACTGATGTGAACTCTCATTCGATTGGGATCGAATTGGCCAATCCGCTAACCTGCCCCTTTCCTGAGCCGCAGATGGCCGCCCTTGAAACCTTGCTGCACGATGTGCTGGCGCGCCATGAGATTTCCCCGTCCCGCGTCATCGCTCATTCCGATATGGCGCCTGAGCGCAAGGTGGATCCGGGATCTCGTTTTGACTGGCGCCGTCTGGCGTTGCAGGGTTTAAGCATCTGGCCTGAACCTGAGAGGACATCGTGCGAACTCGCCATGTTGCTGCACGCGGCAGGCTATCCCTCAGATGTGGCCACCGAAGAATTGCTCGCTGCGTTTAGGTTACGATTTCGACCCGATGTCTCGGACCCAGACACAGATACTGACCGGATGCTCGCCGCAGGACTGGCCGCACGGTTTCCGTTTGACGCAACGCGCAAGCGCGCCTAAAGCGAGCCTCGCGCGGAGGGTTGGACGGTCGCGTTGCGCAAGCGATGAGGAAAGTCCGGACTCCACAAGGTATCGGTGCCGGGTAACGCCCGGCCGGGGTAACCCGAGGGAAAGCGCCACAGAAATCAAACCGCCCTCGCGCATCGCTCGCGCGACGCACTTGGGCAAGGGTGAAACGGTGGGGTAAGAGCCCACCGCGGGACGGGCAACCGGACCGGCTTGGCAAGCCCCACCGGGAGCAATGCCGAATAGGGATCGCGCATGGGCTCGCCTTGGCCCGGCGATCCGGGTTGGCAGCATGAGCCTGCGGGTGACCGCGGGCCAAGATGAATGGCCGTCGAGGGCGAAAGCCCAGACAGAATCCGGCTTACAGACCCTCCGCGCGCCTCGATTGACCGCGATGGCCCGGTGCGCTTTAGTCCGGCCATGAGCCGAGAACATCCCGAATTAAGCGCCTGCAAAGACATGCTGGCCCATTTGGTCGCTTTCGACACAGTGTCTCATCGCAGCAATCTGGCGATTATCGATGATCTGGCCGAACGCCTGGAAGATGTCGGCGCGCGCGTCGACATTTACTCTGATGAGACCGGGGAGAAGGCCAACCTTTTTGCGAGCCTTGGACCGGACGGCGATGGCGGGCTTGTGCTCTCGGGTCACACTGATGTTGTTCCGACCGAAGGTCAGGCCTGGACGTCGAACCCTTTCGCAGTGGTCGAACGGGACGCGTCTCTCTACGGACGCGGGACATGCGACATGAAAGGGTTTCTGGCCGCCTGTCTCGTTATGGCGCCGCATTTCGCTGCCCGACCTTTGCGGCGCCCCCTGCACTTTGCGTTTACGTATGATGAGGAAATCGGTTGTCTGGGCGGGCAGGCCTTGGTTGAAACACTGGCGCGGAAAGGTGTGCGACCGGCGGTGGCGATCATCGGTGAGCCAACGTCGATGCGCGTTATAGATGGTCACAAGGGTTGCCATGAATACAGCACCACATTCTCGGGATTGGCAGGTCATGGCTCTGACCCGGAGGCGGGCGTTAACGCGGTTTCATATGCGGCGCACTTCGTTGGGCAGCTGGGGCATCTGCAGCGTCAATTAAAAAAAAGAGCGCCTGCGGACAGCCCCTTTAACCCCGCCGGGAGCACGATCAACGTGGGCGCCCTGCAGGGCGGCATCGCCCATAATGTCATTCCGGACACGGCTCGCGTGGATTGGGATTTTCGACCTGTCCAGCCGTCCGATGAGCGTTTCGTGAAGGAAGAGCTGCAACGCTTCTGCGACACAGAACTCCTGCCGGCGATGCGGCGGGTCCATCAGGGCG
>JBCCNY010000284.1:0-4734 GCA_039025595.1 Pseudomonadota bacterium
AGACCTTTTGCCGCCGGAGACCTGCGACAAACGCAACTCGTTGTGATTGGTCAGACCGGGATGGACCGCAGCGCGATTGAGGCGGCTTTGGCCGCGTAGATACAACCTTGTTGATCATCGAACTCACTGACCCGCGCGATGCTGGACCGCGCGCCTTGCTGGAGGCAAGCCACGCGTTGATGCGCGAGAGCTTTCCACCGGAAGAGAATTACTTTCTGGAGATCGACGCGCTTTGCTCAGATGATGTTCGGTTCTTCAGCGCGCGCGAAAACCAGCAAATTCTCGGTGTTGGAGCGCTCGCCATCAAACCCGACTACGGCGAGGTGAAATCCATGTTCACGGCCCCCGAAGAACGGGGGAAGGGCGTAGCGGCTGCCCTTTTGCGCCAAATCGAAGATGCGGCCCAAGGCGAGGGCCTGCACATGCTCCGTCTGGAAACCGGGGATCCGCTGGACGCGGCCGTTCGGCTTTATGAGCGCGGCGGTTTTCGCAGGTGTGGTATTTTCGGAGAGTATGAGCCAAACAGCTCTAGCGTTTTTATGGAAAAGAAACTCCGCTAGGACGCAAATCAATCAAAGCCAGAGCACAGAGCCATGCACCTTCTTGCCGCGACGCCCGGATCCATCGACGACGGACAAGAGCCGTTCGACCTGCAACAAAGCCCGGCCGATCTTGTGTTTCTGTCAGCCGCCGATACCGAATTGGCAGCCTTGGCCGAGGCACGATCCGAGATGGCCAACCCGCCGGACTTGCGTCTGGCCAACCTGATGCATCTGCGACACCCGATGTCGGTTGATCTGCATATCGATACCTGCGCCCTTGGCGCGCGCCTCGTCGTCGGGCGTGTGTTGGGCGGAATGGGGTATTGGACCTATGGCGTGCAACAATATGCAGCGCGTCTGCAGGAGGCCGGGGTTGCGCTCGCGTTGTTGCCCGGCGATGACAAGCCCGATCCAGAGCTGCGAGATCTTTCCACCGTCAGCGACGAGGATTACGACGCGCTCTGGTCCTATCTCACCGAAGGCGGGCCCGCCAATGCATCCGGATTTTTGTCCTATGCGCAAGCCATGATAACCGACGCGCCGCGACCGTCGGGGGCGGCCCCGCTCCTGCGCGCGGGTGTGTACTGGCCTGGATCGGGCGTGAGCGATCTCGACACGGTGCAAGCGGCCTGGGAGCCGGGACAACCCGTCGTGCCAATTGTATTTTACCGCGCGCTGGTACAAGGCGCCGGGTTGAACCCGATCAACCGGTTGACACGGGCGCTTGCGCGCGCCGGGCTGAACCCGCTGCCCATCTTTGTGGCTTCGCTCAAGGACCCGGTTTCTGCGGCAACGATTGGACAATTTTTCAGCGCCGCGCCGCCTTCTGTCATTCTCAATGCGACTGCCTTCGCGGTGGGCTCACCCCATGCAGATGACCCCGGTGCCTCGAACCCGCTCAGTGCGCCCTCGGCAAATACCGCGCCCGTCTTTCAGATCGTTCTCTCCGGAAGCACTGAAGAGGCTTGGGACGACGGGCTGACCGGGTTGAGCGCACGCGATATCGCGATGAATGTCGCGCTGCCAGAGGTGGACGGGCGGATTCTGTCGCGCGCCATCAGTTTCAAGGATGAGGCGTTTTTCGACGAGGCAACGCAATGCCCGATCGCGACCTATCGCGCGCGGGGTGACCGGATCGACTTCGTCACGGCGCTGGCCGCCAAATGGGCTGCGCTTCGTGACGCGCCGTTGGGAGACAAACATGTGGCTCTTGTCTTGGCGAATTATCCCAACAAAGACGGGCGGCTTGCAAATGGTGTGGGGCTCGACACGCCCGCCGCTACGGTTGAAGTACTGAACGCGCTGGCGCAGGCGGGCTACGGGATCAGCGATACGCCTGAGACGTCGGACGCCCTGATGGACAGGCTTCTGGCCGGGCCCACCAACTGGCTCACAGACCGTGCGGAGAGGCGGGGTGGAGAGGCGCTTTCCCTATCAGGTTACCGCCGCTACTTCGACACTCTGCCTTGGGAGGTCAAGGATCAGATTACAAGCCGCTGGGGCGCGCCGGAGGCGGATCCCTTCTTTGATGCCGAGGCGCAGGCCTTCAAGCTTTCAATCCTCAAGATGGGACAAGTCGTTGTGGGCCTGCAACCGGCACGCGGCTTCAACATCGATCCTACCGAAACCTATCACTCCCCCGATCTCGTTCCGCCGCATAACTACCTGGCATTTTATTTCTGGCTGCAACAAGACTTCGCTGCCCACGCGATCGTTCATATGGGCAAGCATGGAAACATGGAGTGGCTGCCCGGCAAGGCGCTTGCGCTGAGCCAAACATGCTGGCCCGAAGTGGTGTTTGGCGCGATGCCGCACCTTTATCCCTTTATTGTGAACGATCCGGGCGAAGGCACGCAGGCCAAGCGCCGGGCGCAGGCCGTGATCATCGATCATCTGACGCCGCCGCTGACACGAGCGGAAACCTACGGGCCATTGCGAGATCTGGAGGCGCTGGTCGACGAATATTATGAAGCAGCCGGTGTCGATCCCCGGCGGATTGCGCATCTGCGCCGGGATATCCTGTCGCTCACCTCCTCAAGTGGTCTCGATCTCGACGTTGGGATGGCCGGCGAGGATGAAGAAAGCGATCTGGCCAAACTCGACGCCTATCTATGCGAATTGAAAGAGGCGCAGATCAGGGACGGGTTGCATGTCTTTGGTCTATCTCCGACAGGCGAACGGGCGCGCGATCTGGCTATTGCACTGGTCCGGGTGCCGCGCGGCACCGGCGCGGGTGGCGACGCCTCTTTGCTGCGCGCCCTCGCTGAAGACCTCTCACTTGGGATCGATCCTCTGGATTGCGATATGGCAGTCCCGGCCCGGATACGACCCGACGCGCTGATGACTGTGAGCGGCGATCCGTGGCGCAGCAATGGCGACACTGTGGAACGACTGGAGCTCTTGGCGCAACAGCTGCTTGATGGCGGCGACGCCCCAACTTTTCCCGCCGCAAGCGAGGTGCTGAAGCAGGTCGCTGAGACCGTCAGCCCGGTCATCACCCAATGCGGACCGCAAGAAATGCGCGCACTGCTGACCGGCCTAGAGGGACGCGCGATCCCACCCGGGCCTTCTGGCGCGCCAACGCGCGGGCGATTGGATACGCTGCCAACGGGTCGCAACTTCTTCTCTGTCGACAGCCGCGCGGTGCCCACGCCCACCGCCTGGGCCTTGGGGTGGAAATCGGCCAACTTGCTGATCGAAACGCATCTGCAGCGCGAGGGGGACTGGCCGCGCAGCCTGCTTTTGACCGCTTGGGGCACCTCAAACATGCGCACCGGAGGTGATGACATCGCGCAGGCTTTAGCGCTGATAGGTGTGAAACCCACATGGGATGCTGCAAACCGTCGCGTCACTGGCTTTGAGATCATTCCCAGCACCACGCTCGGAAGACCGCGCGTCGACGTGACCTTGCGCATCTCCGGGTTTTTCCGCGACGCGTTTCCGCAATTGATCGCGCTGTTTGACAGTGCCGCCCGCGCTGTGCAGGCGCTTGATGAACCGGCCGACATTAATCCGGCCGCCGATCGTGCGCGCCAGACAAGCCCGGGGCCCCGAATTTATGGCTCCAAGCCGGGAGCGTACGGGGCTGGGTTGCAAGCTATGATCGACGAACGGCTCTGGGCGGATCGGGCCGCGCTGGCCGAAGCCTATCTGACTTGGGGTAGTTATGCCTATGGCGCGCGGGAGGAGGGCCGCGCAGACCGGTCCGGTTTTGAAACGCGCCTGGGCGAGGCGGATGCCATCGTGCAAAACCAGGATAATCGCGAGCACGATCTGCTCGACAGTGACGACTACTATCAGTTCGAAGGAGGTGCCGCCGCCGCGGTTGCCGTGCTGCAAGGACAGGATCGCACTGTTTACCACAATGACCATTCGCGCCCCGAGCGCCCGCTGATCCGCACGCTGGAGGACGAGATCGCGCGCGTTGTCAGGTCCCGCGTTGTAAACCCGAAATGGATCGAGGGGGTGAAACGCCACGGCTACAAGGGCGCGTTCGAGATCGCCGCGACGGTGGATTACCTCTTTGCCTTTTCGGCCACGACGGGCGCAGTGCGCAATCACCATTTCGATCTGGTGGAGGCTGCCTTTCTCGAAGATGACGCCACACGCGAGTTCATCGACGCCCACAACCCGGCCGCGCTGCGCGAGATCGCCGAACGGCTGCAAGAGGCGATTGACCGAAAGCTTTGGACCCCGCGCTCAAATTCGGCTCAGTCGCGTTTGGACGCGATAACGTCAAAAGATGTGGTTTTGTCGCGCTGAAGCGCCATGCTCTGCCGAGGTCCTACGCCCGCCTTACTGCCGTTTACGACGCATTATTGTCCGGCGGGCAACATCAGCCTTGATCGCGGCGCGTTTCCTTTCGATCAAGGATCTTTAGCGCCGATAATTCGCTCAAAAACAGTTCGCCCAAACAGCTCGCCGGATTGAGCGCTTCACGGGTCAGGGAAAACAAGCCAAATCAAACGTTCCTTGGCCAAGATCAATCGCTTCGCAATCGAGCACCGGAGGGAAAGGTGGCCGGGCCGGTGCGCCAGATCCGCAATCGAGCGTTGCCACCGCGACTGCCTGGTCGCCCGCGAGACGCGCCACCTGGCATTCTGTCACCTTCTCAATGGCGAGCACCGCCTGAAATCCAATATCTCCAAGGTTCCGCGCCGCGCGCGTATTCAGGCGGATCGCCTCGGCCCGG
>JBCCNY010000285.1:0-4728 GCA_039025595.1 Pseudomonadota bacterium
CAAACGTTTGATCGCTAGAAACATGACCGAAGATGGCGCGCCCAATGAAGGAAACGGCCGCGCATGCAGTTCATTGGCCAATTCGTAACGGAGCGGATGATCAGGAATCGAGGACAGCATGGGTCAGTCAGACAGTTCTATGAGCGATACAGTTTTCAAAGTAGCGCTTTTCTCAGGATGCAAGCCCTGGAAGAAGGCTGGCGAGGATTCGAGTGTTACAGGGCAGAAATTACTGCTCCCCTGATGCACTTTTAAGCGCTAATTATTAATAGACAAACCAAGCTTTGGAAAAACAGATTCACTGTTACCCAGCCAAGCATGCTAAAAGCGCGGGGATTGCATTTGCTCTTTTTGCGCATGTCTTCTGAGCAGTCTGCAGAGCGACTTATCAGCCAATAACTCAGTGGATGCAGACAAAGATTGTGAACTCAGAACACGCAAAGTCTTTTTTTCAATTGGTTATGCTAGAAACATAGGGGCATTCAAAACCCGGTCAATGAGCGGTCATGCCACCTTTAATGTCCAACGATGTATCCTTGGCAAGACCTGCAACCAACTCTCTTCGCGCCATTGATATCAACCGCGACGCTAGCGTGATGTCCGGTGTGATTCAAAGCAGCGGCATTTCGAAAAAAGCAGGTGTGCGCGGTGCTCGCGTTGTCATGATTGCAGATCTTTTCTCGGGGACGACATGTTTGGCTCTTTCAAGCAAGCGCCTATGAAACGCGCGTTGGAAAATCGAAAAAAGCAATTCGCCAGATCGGCGAATGCGCGGTCGGATTGTTGCAAAGGTGCGGTCTCGCTATCGTCGGAGTGGAGTTTGGCACAGGTGGCGCTTGCCCTCGAAATGGCGATCCCACCAGCCTCCAAAAAACTCAACAATCAGCATAAAGAGCAATCCGACGCCTGATTGAAGCGTGCGGTCATAGACCTGGAGGTGCCGTCCTCATTGGCCAATAGCGACCGGTTTCTTGAGGATATGCGACTGACCCGGGATGGGATAACCGAGCAACACCAAGGCTGATGCGACGATATCACAACCCGGCGATCAGCGTGGTCAGATCCGTAGCCTTTACAATTTTTTGGTAACGGCAGATCTGAGGCAACTAGCAACAGGCATTGCGCAAACGATTAAAGTACATATCGACAGATTCGATCACGAGTACTTTGACGGCGAGAGCAAAATACCGTTGATCGTCATTTAGGCAAAACTGCTAAATCAAAATATCAAAATCTAACCTGTATTTTGCGCGCCGAAGGCCCGTGCGCTCGCTTGCAAAACACGCTTTGGCACCCATCTTAATCGCAGGGAAACCCAACTCCTTTGATCGGTTTACGCATTCGGGTCTTTGAAGTTAAGATAACGTCTAGTGGCTGCACGTTGGCAGCGCCGCTTCTTTGGGGGACAAGTGGCACACCGTTCTATTCTGAACGCTTATCGCGAAAGTCAGGCCGCGATACGGTCACTTGCCTCCATTGCCGAGGCCCAGGACGGAGATACGGCGTGGTCCGTTCTGGAACAGCTGTGCCACGATAGTGGGTTTGATTTATGTGGGACAGGCGTGATTTCAGCACCGGAGGATACGGTATCCATTCATCTTTCACACGGCACCCCCTACTACCAAGGTACTTTTGAAAGATATGTCGGCGCTGATCTGCATCTGAACGACCCGGTGGCGGGGAAAATTGCCCATGGTGCACGTTTCGTCGATACAGAAGACGCTCTGTCATCTCCTATGCAGACCGAGGTGGAAGGCGCGCGGCAAATCAAGCAGCTGCTGCGTGAAAAAGGATATTCGGGGCATGGGGTCTTTCGGATGGAATTACCGGACCGCCCTTATGCCGGGTGGTTCGGTTTCGCCATGAGCAAGGGCCAAAGCAAAGCTGAATTCCGGGATATGAGCTCCCAAAAGCGGGATCTGCTGATGCTGGGGGCAACCGCCTATACCAGTGTCGTCTTATGCGAGCGCACCTCGTCGGAGGCCATCCCGATGATCACGAACCGCGAAAGCAAGATACTGATACAACTGGCCAAGGGCATGACACCACAGGAAATCGCCGAAGAAGAGGGGCGCGCGCTACCGACAATTCGCCACCAGATCGCGAGCGCCCGCAATCGGCTGGGCGCGCGCTCTGCCGCGCATGCGGTGGCGCTGGCCCTGCAGCTCGGTTTGATTCGCTTCTGAGCAGGTTACCCGAAGGGATACACGTAAAACGTGTTGTTTTCACGCCACGCCCGCATAGGGAGAGCAGAGGACACAATTTTGCCTTAATTTTAATAAAGGCGCACGATTGGGGAACCGGTCCGGGCTTGATACACACATTCAGTGGTAGGGATTAACGATTGGGGATAACGCCGAGGGTGACGTGCTGAAGCGCGGTTCGACGGGAGTGCTGGGAAGGGCATCCGTCGAACCCGCTCCAAAAACACACAGACAACAAATTAGTCATGGAAGGGACGGTTCTGGGTGAGCTAAAGACGCCGGCCAAGTCTTTTTCCTGACAGCCACGGCGTGTTCAACCCGCGCCGCTAACCTACAAACCACGTCACATTCAAAGAACTTTCATAATCCACCACATAACCGCGCCCCAAACGGCGCACTTTAGTCAGAGGGGCCGCGCGCCCGCTTTCGAAGGGGAAAGATATGTCTTGGGACATAAACGGAAAAGTTGACGTAAAAAACAAACACGATCAGGTGGTGAGCATCAATATCGGGCTCAATGACGATGGTGAGGCCGAGTATGGAAGACTTGGCATTGGTGGCACGAAAGCGGTCGGCGATGGCGAACTCCGCGACACGATCGGTGGCGTTCTGAACATCAATAAGCGCGACAACGACGTCAAAGACTTGTTGAGCGAGTTGCTTCTTGGAAAAACCGACGGAACTGGAGACGATAAGCCGTCCGATGGTGTCGCAGGTATCGATGGCGTTGAACTCATTAGTTTGGATGGCAACAGCTTTACCATCCAGTTGTCGAACGGGCGCTCCACAGACACGATTGTATTCAGTGGAGAAGGTGTGGCCAAAATCATCCAGGACGTCGCCGACATGTCCGGTGGAGGCCTAGACTTTGGAAACAAGAATTCGCAGTTCGTTATCATCGATGCAGACGAATTGGCCGCAAATAATGGGAATAAACCTACAGGATCGACGAATGGTGAGCTTAACGACGTCATTGGCGGTTCTGGCATAAACATAAACAACAGGAACAACGACGTTTTGAACCTTGCTTCGGAGTTCCTGACTGGCGAAAACCCACGGGACGACACTGGGGAAAGCCCTCAGGAACCCGGCATCGACGGCGTAGAACTGATCGACATCGACGCGGACAGCTTTGCGTTCAAGACGAACGGGGACACGGTGTTGATCGTCAACGCGGGAGATGAAATCGCGTCTGTCGCTACCCAAGCTGATGTGGGGGACAGCAAGACAACGGCGGAGATCGCAGATCAGACGGACATATCGAACCCGAACTCGTTTATCGGCGGTACAAGCGGCGAGCTGAATGATGTCGTCGGAGGCTCCGGCATCGATATCAACAACAACAATGATGACGTCGAAAACCTGGTTCTCGAATACACGACGGGATCCAACCCTAGAGATAACTCATTTGACGACACCTCTGGGATTGATGGGACGACCCTGATCGGCCTTGACGAAGACAGCCTGACCTTCCAAACAAACGGCGATACTATCATCGTGCAGCACGACTACTTCGATATCGCCTAAGCCGCGGCTCCAACGCTACTAGGTTTTGTGCAGAGCTGCATAAGCCTATTTCGTCCAAACCGTTTGGATTGTAAAAAAAAGGCCCCGCCATAGCGGGGCCTTGCCTTTTGCTTGTGTCCCGGATCACTCGATCTTCGGCAGGAGCGTATCGAGGCTGGCCTTGGCGTCGCCGTAGAACATCCGCGTGTTGTCCTTGAAGAACAGCGGATTTTCTATGCCTGAGTAGCCTGTGCCCTGTCCCCGCTTGGAGACGAAGACCTGCTTGGCTTTCCAGACCTCCAGCACCGGCATGCCGGCGATGGGGCTGTTGGGGTCATCCTGGGCCGCCGGGTTCACGATGTCGTTGGAGCCGATGACGATCACCACATCGGTATCGGGGAAATCGTCGTTGATCTCCTCCATCTCCAGCACGATGTCGTAGGGCACCTTGGCCTCCGCCAGAAGCACGTTCATATGCCCCGGCAAACGGCCTGCGACCGGGTGAATGGCGAAGCGCACGTTCTTGCCTTTGGCGCGCAGCTTGCGCGTCATCTCGGCCACGTTCTGCTGGGCCTGCGCCACGGCCATGCCATAGCCCGGCACGATCACCACACTGTCGGCGTCATTGAGCGTTTGCGCCACACCATCGGCGTCGATCGCCACCTGTTCGCCCTCCACGGCCATCTGCTCGCCCGTGGCACCGCCGAAGCCGCCCAGAATGACGCTCACAAACGACCGGTTCATCGCCTTACACATGATGTAGGACAAGATGGCACCGGACGAGCCCACAAGCGCGCCCACAACGATCAGGAGGTCATTGCCGAGGCTAAACCCAATCGCCGCTGCCGCCCAGCCTGAATAGCTGTTGAGCATCGAGACGACGACCGGCATGTCCGCGCCTCCGATCCCCATGATCAGGTGATAGCCGATGAAAAGCCCCGCCAGCGTCAGGAGAACCAGCGCCCAGGACCCGCCCCCCCCAAGGTAGACGATGAGCAGCACGACCGAGAGGGCCGCC
>JBCCNY010000286.1:0-4725 GCA_039025595.1 Pseudomonadota bacterium
AAGCCGTGCCCGTGATTGCGGTATGGACATTGCCTATGAAGGTATTCGCCTGACGCCCGAAGAAATCGTCGCCGCCGCGTTGGAGCAGACACCGCATGTCATAGGCTTGTCGATCCTGTCGGGGAGCCACATGCCTCTTGTCGAGGATCTGCTGGATCGCATGCGCAAGGCGGGTCTAAGCGATGTTCCCCTAATCGTTGGCGGGATTATCCCGGATGAAGATGCAGCGCGGCTGCTCGAGATGGGCGTCGACCGCGTCTATACGCCCAAGGATTTCGAACTCAACACGATCATGGGCGACATCGTAGTATTGGCGGACCCACAGGCCGTCGCTGCCGAGTGAGCCCGAGCGGCGTAAAAACCGCTGGCCTCCGCCATCGCGGCGGCGCAAGCTAACATCCAAAGATGAAGCGAAAAGGAGGGCTGGATGGCCCTGACGATACGTCCCATAGCGCCTAGGGACCGCGCTGTCTGGCAAGAGCTATGGGCGGCCTATCTGGAGTTTTACGAAACCACCGTGTCTGAGAAAGTCTACGACACGACCTTCTCGCGCTTATGCGATCCCGACCGCGATGTGCAGCAGGGACTTTTGGCTTTTGACGGCGATCAGGCCGTGGGCCTCGTCCATTACATTTACCACGCCCATAACTGGCGGGTTGAAGACATCTGTTACCTTCAAGATCTTTATGCCCGACCCGAAGTTCGGGGCACGGGCGTTGGACGGGCCTTGATCGAGGCCGTCTACACAAGGGCCGATGCGCATGGTACGCCCGCCGTCTACTGGATGACGCAGGATTTCAATACGACAGCGCGCCAGCTCTACGACAGGATCGGCAACGTGACGCCCTTCATCAAGTATAACCGCCCATGAGGCATTCTTGACATGAGCCTTCATATCGGCGCGGCACCCGAGGACATTGCGCCCACGGTTTTGATGCCCGGAGATCCGATGCGCGCGAAATGGGCGGCCGAGACCTTTCTCAGCGAGCCGCATCAGATTAACGCCGTGCGGGGCATGCTGGGATACACCGGCACGTGGCAAGGCCACCCCGTCACCATTCATGGCAGTGGAATGGGCATGCCGACGCTGGCGATCTACGCCACCGAATTGCTGCGAGATTACAGTGTGACAACCCTGATGCGTATCGGCTCAACCGGTGCGATGCAGCCAGGCATCCAATTACGCGACATTATCCTGCCTATGACCGCAAGCAGCGTCTCGACGCCCTCGAAAGCCCTCTTTCGCGAGGTGAATTTCGCCCCTTGCGCCGATTGGGCCTTGCTCCGCGCGGCAGCGGACAGGGCGCAAGCGCGAGGTGTTCCTCACCATATCGGTGGCATCTATTCCTCGGATACCTTCTATGACGAACGCCTCGACCTCAACGAATTGATGACGCGCCACGGCACGCTCGCGGTGGAGATGGAAACTGCCGAGCTTTACATCCAAGCCGCCCGATATGGCGCGCGGGCGCTTTCCGTGCTTACGGCCTCGGACCACCTGATCACAGGTGCAGACCTGCCGCAACAAGACCGCGAGAGCAGCTTTTCGGACATGGTCGAGATTGCGCTGGAGGCGGCGTTTTTCTGACACGTCCGGGTGAGTTACAAGATCAGCGCGACCAGAATACCATAGGCCATCACACCAAGCGCATATTGCCACATGAGTTTTAGTGGCAAGCCGGGCCAGATACGGCCCGCTGCAGCAACGCCAAAACCGCCGGTTACAGCCCCGACTGCAAGCTCGATCAGCGGCGCCGGCACGACGTAAGACAAAAGCCATGCCACAACGAGGCCAATAACAGCGATCCCTCCGCCTTGCACATAGCTTGGTTTCATCTCGACTTTGATGTTGCTCATCTCAACTTCACCCATTCTTGGATTCTGAATTTGAAAGTAATCCGATTTGTTTGGGATAGGTAGAGCCCGGGTAAGGATGGACTGTTTGGCATGCGCGTTTTCCGGAACGGCTCGATAGCGCGCGGCTATTACGGCAACTCGACCGTTCTACGGTTCAAGCTGGACTTTGCGCCCGGTTCCCTGCATCTGAACGCCGCGCGAAGCATAGGAGTATCGATAGATGGCGGACATTATGCTCGTCAGGCACGGTCAGGCAAACTCACAAGCGACTGATGAAGCAAGCTATGATCAGCTCTCCGAACTAGGTCGGCAACAGGCCGCGTGGCTTGGCGCGTATCTACGCGACACGAACCCGCATTTCGATCGCGTTTTGACCGGCACGTTGCAGCGTCAAGTGGATACCGCGCGCGCCATGGGGTTTGAAGAAACCAGGGAAGATCCACGCCTCAACGAGCTGGCTTATTTTGAACTGACCGAAGCCGCCCGACAACAACACGATATGGCAGTCCCTGATAGCCCAGCGGGCTTCGCCAGGTATCTGCCGCAGGTGATCGAGCTCTGGACCCAAGACGCGCTCGACGAGGTTCCCGAACGCTTCGATGCATTTGCCGAACGCGTACACTCGGTCATCGAAGATCAATGCCGAGCTGCGGGCCGCGCCCTGCTGGTGACCTCGGGCGGTGTGATTGGCATGTCAGTACGACATTCGCTCAACCTGGATACCCCCGCTTTGGCCAAAGTCATGTTGCAGATCACCAACGCCTCTATTCACCGCTTGAACTATGTCCATGAAAACTTGATGCTCGGCGGGTTCAACGCGACACCGCATCTCGATGATCCCGACCGCGCCTATGCGCGCACCTATGTCTGAAACGGAGCCAAGACTTGAAGTTCTATTGTGCACCTAAATCAATCTCTGTTGCCACGGGCTTGCTATTGGAAGAGGCTGGCCTCGACTATGACCCGGTCCTGCTCGATTTTTCTCAGAACGAACAGACTTCGTTAGACTATCGACAGATCAACCCGAAAGGGCGGGTTCCCGCGCTTGTCACAGATCAAGGCATACTGACGGAAACAGGCGCGATCGCAGAATACATCGCGGGTCAGGCGCCGGGCATGGAGCTTGTGCCGCGTGATGCGTGGCAAGCCGCGCAGATGCGAGCGATTTGTTACTATCTGGCATCCACATTTCACGTGAACCACGCGCATCGGCGGCGCGGATATCGATGGGCCAGCGAAGAGGACAGCTTTAGGGACATGAGCGCCAACGTCCCGCGCACCATGGCGGAGAGTTGCGCCTATATCGAAGAGACCTGTGCGCTGGATCCCTTTGTAATGGGGCAGAATCTCACAATCGCCGATCCATGGCTTTTCACGATCTGCCTATGGCTTGAAAGCGATGAGGTGGATATCAATCGATATCCGCGCCTTGCTTCGCATTTCAAAAAAATCGCGAGCCGCCCGTCTGTCGAAGCCATCCGCGCCTATGGATTGTTGCCGTAAAGGTGCCGGAGATACCCCATCTCTGGATCCGCGCCGAACAACGCGACAATGAGGATCGCACGGGTCTCACACCGGACGGCGCGCGTGCGCTGTTGGCTCAAGGTTTTGAGATCACCGTCGAGCGGAGCGCCAACCGTATCGTTCCGGACACTGAATATCAGGCAGCAGGCTGTACGATGGTCGCCTCTCATACCTGGCCCAACGCGCCGCACGATGCGATCATTTTTGGTCTCAAAGAACTGCCCGATGATGGGAGGCCTTTGCCACATAGCCATGTGATGTTTGGTCATGCCTATAAAGGGCAATTCGCCGGTCAGCGTCTGTTGAAGCGCTTCAAGGCAGGCGGCGGCACGCTTCTGGATCTGGAGTATCTGGTGGATGAAGCGGGTCGTAGGCTCGCGGCGTTTGGATACTGGGCAGGATATGCCGGCGCGGCGATTAGCCTGTTGGCTTGGGCCGCACAGCAGCAAGACAGCATCTGTCCAGCCGTAAGCGTATGGAGAAACAAAGCGGCTCTATTGGAAGCGCTTCGATCGCAATTGGATCAAAGCGGAGAGCAATCACCGAGCGTGATCATCATCGGGGCGCTTGGTCGTGTCGGTACGGGCGCGCGCGATCTATGCGAGGCCTTGGGGTGTAAGGTCACTGGATGGGACATTGCCGAAACGGCGCATGGCGGACCGTTTCCGGAAATCTTCGCGCATGATCTCTTTCTCAACTGCATTCTCGCGGGTCCAAATACGCCGGTTTTTATTCCAAAGGACAGTTCTACCGCGGCGCGGGCGTTGCGCGTGATCGGCGACATCGCTTGTGACCCAGACAGTGCGTACAATCCGATTCCGATTTACACCAAGGCGTCGGATTGGGCCGCGCCCGTGATCCGTGTTCACGACAACCCGGCGCTGGATGTGATGGCGATTGACAATCTACCATCGCTTTTACCGCTTGAATCGTCGCTGGATTTCGCAGCGCAGCTCTTGCCGATACTGGAAGGTCTCGCGAAACCAGACGACCTCGTATGGAAAAGAGCTAGGAACACTTACATAAAATTTATCAATTCGTTGGGGGAAACATGACAATTCACTGGTGCGGCACCGGCCTCTCCTCTCTTCCCGGTCTGCGACGGCTTATCCAGGCTGGACATCCGGTCTGTGTCTGGAACAGATCCCTTGAGAAGGCACAAAATGCTGTCAGCGATCTGACGGATCAAATCAGAGCCTTCGCATTCGATACGTTGTCCGCTGAGGTCAGCGAAGGAGACGTCGTCGTCTCGATGTTGCCCGGCGACTGGCACCCAAAGCTTGCAGAGATGTGCATCAACAAGGGCGCCGACTTTGTGTCCTCCTCTTACATCTCGCCTGAAAT
>JBCCNY010000287.1:0-4711 GCA_039025595.1 Pseudomonadota bacterium
AGTCAGACTGCGGCGCTCTTGGAAAAGAGCCATCGATCTGAAGTCTGCGATCTCCGAGACAGACAGAGCCGCCTCATTCATCCAGGCGCGTTCGCCTTCGTTGGCAAATCGATACGTCAGTTCAATCTCGGCGTCGCCGCCGAGCAAGGTCGCGCCTTCGCGCGCCAGACCTTCGGCAATGCTGGACCGAACCGTCCCAACGGCAGCAATCGCCGCGACGCCCAAAATCACGCAGGCCAGAAAGATCCGAAACCCTTCCAGACCGCCGCGCAATTCGCGCAATGCGATACGCGCTGCGATACTTGCATTCATAAGGCTCTGGCCGCCTGGTCAGGAGCTTGGGGTCGCTCAGTCAGCTGTCCGTCGTGTAACTCGATCACACGGTCGCAGCGATCGGCAAGACCGGGATCATGCGTGACGAGGACCAAGGTCGCAGAATGTCGGGCCTGCAGTCCAAAGAGCATATCAATGATCGCAGCGCCGGTTTGGCTATCGAGATTGCCGGTCGGTTCATCCGCTAACAAGATATTGGGCCTTGGTGCAGATGCTCGGGCCAGCGCTACGCGCTGTTGCTCCCCGCCGGAAAGCTGCGAGGGATAATGTCCGGCGCGATCTGCCAGGCCGACCTCATGCAGTTCAGCCTGCGCTCGTTCGGTTGCATCTGAAACACCGGCCAGTTCGAGAGGTGTTGCGACATTTTCCAACGCCGTCATCGTCGGTATCAAATGAAACGATTGGAAGACAACACCTATATGGTCTCGCCGAAGCCGCGCCAGAGCGTCTTCACTTAATGCAGAGAGGTCTTGACCTAGCGCGCGCACCTCACCACTTGAGGCGCGTTCCAGCCCACCCATAAGCATCAGTAACGATGATTTTCCGGACCCCGAGGGACCGACAAGGCCCAGCGTATCGCCCTTGTGGACATCGAGGCTGATCGCTTCAAGTATACGCACGACACCGGCATTGCCTTTAAGAGACAGGGTCGCATCACGAAGCGACAGAACAGGATCTGCCATGAAAAACCGCCTGATTTTGACTGCTTGGGGCAGATATGGGGTCCGTTGGGCTGGCGGCAAGATAACCGCTCTGCTTTTAGCGGTCTCGCCTGTGGGAGCATCGGAATCGGTTACCCTTTTGGCTTTGGGCGACAGCCTGACGCAGGGTTTTGGCTTGGTTCCCCAAGACGGGTTTGTCGCGCAACTCGACGCATGGCTGGAAGGGCAGGGTGCCGTCGTAGATCTGATCAATGCAGGTGTTTCCGGTGATACGACCGCGGGCGGCGCGGCGCGTGTCGCCTGGAGCCTCACGCCAGAGGTGGACGCGATGATTGTGGCGCTGGGCGCGAATGACATGTTGCGCGGGCTGGATCCGGATGAGGCGCGCCGCAATCTAACGACAATCCTCGACATCGCATCAGAAAACGAATTGCCGGTTCTTCTGGTCGGAATAGAGGCACCGGCCAATTATGGGCCGGATTACAAGACGTCGTTTGACGCGATCTACCCCGATCTGGCGACCGCTTACGATGCTCTATTGTTCCCAAATTTTTTTGAAGGTCTCGGAGAGGCCGATTTTGCAGCGCTACAGGCCTATTTCCAAGATGACGGTATTCATCCCAATGCGGAGGGTGTCGCGCGCATCGTTGAGGCGATGGGGCCTGTCGTTCTGACCTTAATTGAACGGGCAGAGTGATCTGCCCGTCAATGGGCGTGGCCGTTACAGTACCGTCACGACAGTGCCAACCGGTACACGTTCGTACAAGTCGACCACATGCTCGTTGATCATGCGGATACAGCCGTTAGAGACGGAGCGTCCGATCGAACGGGGCGCTGTCGTGCCGTGAATACGGAAATATGTGTCGCGCCCGTTTTGGAATAGATACAGTGCGCGCGCGCCAAGCGGGTTATCCTCTCCGCCAGGTTGGATGTAGTCATTATCGACGAATTCGGCGTAGGTGTCGGGCTCACGCTCGATCATTTCGGCAGTCGGACGCCAGGTTGGCCATTTCTTTTTCACATCGATTGTAGCGGTCCCAGTGAATTCGAGCCCCGCCCGACCAACGCCGACGCCATAGCGCCGTGCAATGCCCGGTCCGGTGATAAAATACAAAAAGTGAGCTTTCGGAAGCACCAGCAATCGACCAGGCTGATAGCGCTGATCAATTGACACCTCTTGCGGTACGAATTTCGGATCCACCGCGAAAGCACTTGCAGTCTGTGCAGGCACGGTGAGTGCAGCTGCGCCCGCTGCGATAAAATGACGTCTGTCCATACTAGAATTCCCTCACATATCCCCGTCCGAGGATGATACATTGGTCTAAAAGCCTTACGAAATCAAAAACCAGTGATATTTTTTGCGAAAACACGTTTCGTTGCCCAGTTGCGTCACCCGAAGCGTGTTTTAGACGCCAAGATACTTCCAAAGCGCTCTTGGCAGGCGTTTTGACGTGCGCAATAGGATCTCTGGGTAGTCCGTCTCTCCTGACAAAAGATGCATGTAGTCGCGCTTCAGCTGGGTCGATTCGCTGAATGTACGGGCAAAAAATGGCTGTAGTCGTGGCGCAAAAATCAGAGGCCGTAACAGGCGCGCTTGGGCAATCGCTTGCCTTATGGGACGTATGGCCGCCTTGTGATAGCGCGCCGCGAGTTGCGGGTGACCCTCCCGCAGCGCACGGGCTGCGGCGTTGGCGCTAAGCGAACCGGAGCAGACGGCATGACCAATGCCTTCGCCCGTGATCGGATCGACCAGCCCGGCGGCATCTCCCACAAGTAGAACATTGCCTCGCCCGGGGCGTTTCGCGACACCGCCGAAAGGTAGGAAATGGCCTTTGATCGTACAGGTTTGCTCGGTTTCTAGAAGAGCGAGGTAGGCTTCTAATTTGGTTTTCATATCCGGGTTGCGCTGATGCAACCCGCCGACCCCGATTGTCGTGCTGTCCCGCTTGGGAAACCCCCAACCATAGCCCCAACTAGCGGCGCCAAAGTCTATTCGGATCGGCTGCGTCTCGGGGTCACTCGGTGTGGGGCCTTCGATTTCGAGCGCAAAGCCGATTTTGTCCGGGTCAAAAGATCGACCAAACAATCCTGCCGCAATCTGACTTTTAACACCGTCGGCACCGACCAAACAACCAAAGCCGAGGACCTGACCCTCGTTCAATGTGACCGTGTTGCGCGTGTAGTCGATCGAACCAATGCGGTGACCCGTGTAATTGGCAGCCCCTGCGCTAAGAGCAATTTCGAGAAGCCGCACGTCGAAGTTGCGTCGCATCGTTAGGTGCAGGGGCGGCACGTCGCGCAATCCGCCGAGAGACCTGCCGTTGAGGTGGAATTCGAAATCCCGCCTTGTATCAAAGAGCTCTGGCGTAATCTCCAAGCCGAAGACGTCATGCAGCGCTTGAGCGCAGCGCCCGGTGACCAATCCGCCGCAGAGTTTGTCGCGCGGAAAGCGCGCCTTATCGACGATCGCCACGCTCAGACCAAGCTCTCTGGCGCGCGTGGCCGCGGATGTTCCGGCGGGTCCCGCCCCAAGGACAACAAGATCGAAATGCTGCATGCGCCAAGGAATAGGCGATCTGCCGGATCGCGCAAAGTGGGTTTGGGTGCAAGGCCACCTTGTGATGTTTGAGGTGAAACGCCTTGATCGCGATCTGCTGCCCGTCGCGGCTTGCCTGTCTCGAAGGGCTGTGCATTCTGTCGCTATGCAGTCCTACAGAGACTACGACATGATTGGGTTGGCCGCGCTGGTTGCGCGTGGCGACGTGCAGCCTTCGGAGCTGTTAGAAGCGGCGCTTGCGCGTATGAACCAGGTCAATCCCGCGCTGAATGCCGTTGTGCAAGACTATAGCGAGGTTGCGCACGCCAAGTTGAGGTCATTACCGTCAGGACCGCTACGCGGCGTTCCGTTCCTATTGAAAGATATGGGGGCGGAGGCCATCGATTATCCCGCCAGTCACGGGTCGCACTTGCTGGCCAATACTGCGTTTAAGATGAATTCTGCAGTCTATGACCGTCTCGCGGCCTCCGGTTTGCTGGTCTTTGGGCGCACTGCTGCGCCTGAGGGCGGGGTTGGGGCAGCAACGGAGGCGGCTGTCTATGGCGGGCCGACGCGCAATCCCTGGAACACTGTGTATAGCCCCGGCGGGTCGTCTGGTGGCTCGGGCGCGGCCGTGGCTGCGGGTATTGTGCCTGCCGCGCATGGCAGCGACGGTGGCGGCTCGGTCCGGATACCCGCGTCCAATTGCGGGTTGTTCGGTTTCAAACCGACACGGGCCATGGTGCCTGACGGACCCTATGCCGGCGAAGGATGGGCCGGGATGGCGATTGAAGGTTTCTTGACCCGGTCGGTACGAGACACGGCATTGCTGCTAGATCTGGTCTGCGGGGCGGATCTGGGTGCGCCCTACGTAGCGCCCGCAATGCCCTGCACGTTCACGCAGGCACTTGATCATTCACCGCAACGCCTGCGGGTTGCGCTTTGCGATACCACGCTAACCGGATTGCCGGTTCATGCCGATTGCAAGGCTGCGGTCGATCGGGCGGCAGGGCTGCTCGCCGAGATGGGCCACGATGTGACGCCGGCCCGACCAAAGGTGGATACCGAGGCCATGATGCAGGCTTGGACGAAGATCGTGGCCTGCGGCACGTCGCTTTGGGTGCGAAGCGCACTTGCCCGCAAAGGCCGCGCGCTTCTGCAGGGTGATATCGAAGGCGTC
>JBCCNY010000288.1:0-4696 GCA_039025595.1 Pseudomonadota bacterium
CTGGCGAGACACCCGGATCCTTGTGCTGTTCTGATGGCCGATCCCGGTCCCGAGCCCGATATCGCAATGCTGGAAACCAGCGCACCGCCACCTTGGGCCGGTGGCGGTGGTGTCTACGCAATCCCCGCCGTGCTGGACGAGGTCCGCCGCCACAAGATCACCCTGATATTTCACAATACCCGCGCTCAGGCAGAGATCTTCTTTCATCAGCTTTGGCTAGCCAACGAAGAGGCCATCCCCATCGGGATCCATCACGGCAGCCTTGACCGGGTTCAGCGTGAACGGGTCGAGGCTGCCATGCAGAATGGCGATTTGCGCGCTGTCGTCTGCACCGGAAGCCTCGACCTCGGCATCGATTGGGGCGATGTTGACCTTGTCATTCAGGTGGGCGCGCCCAAAAACGTGAAGCGGCTCGTGCAGCGGATCGGACGCGCCAATCATCGCTACAATGCGCCCTCCAAGGCGCTTTTGGTCCCGGCCAACCGTTTCGAAGTCATTGAGTGTCGCGCCGCACTAGAGGCCGCGCGCGATCACGATCTGGACGGAGACCCGCGTGGCGCCGGGCCGCGCGATGTGCTCTGCCAGCATATCCTGATCCGCGCTTGCGCCGGGCCGTTTATCGCCACCGAACTGTATGAAGAAGTCGTCACAACCGGGGCCTATACCGGTCTGAGCCGCGCTGATTTTGACGCCTGCCTCGATTTTTGTGCCACGGGCGGTTATGCGTTGCGGGCCTATGATCAATGGCAGCGTCTGATTTGCCGCGACGGTCTCTGGCAATTGCGCGACCCGAGAGCCGCGCGCCTCATCCGGATGAATATCGGGACCATTCAGGATGCTGATCTGGTCAAGGTCAGGATGCAGCGCCAACGCGGGGGCAAGCCTTTAGGCGAGATCGAAGAAGCCTTCGCCGCGACCCTGACCCCTGGCGATACATTCCTGATCGGCGGCCAGATTGTGCGCTATGAGGGGCTGCGGGAAATGACCGTCGAGGTCAGCCGCGACCGCGCCCAAAAGCCAAAGATCGCCACCTTTGCTGGCACGAAATTCGCCACATCCACACAGCTCAGCCAGCGCATCCTGCGGATGTTCGGCTCGGGCGATACAGAGGCTCTGCCGGATCACACACGGGACTGGATCGCCTTGCAACAGCACGTCTCGCGCCTGCCGCAAGCGGATCGATTGATGATCGAGAGCTTTCCCCATGACGGGCGCGAAAACGTCTGTGTCTATGGTTTCGCCGGTCGCAATGCGCAGCAAACGCTGGGTCTTCTGGTCACCAAACGTATGGAAGAGATGGGCCTCGCCCCGATGGGGTTCGTCTCCACCGACTATGCCACTCTGATCTGGGGGTTGGAGCCACTGGAGGAGGCAGAGGCGCTGTTCGACCGGGCGGCTTTGAAACAGGGGCTGGACTTCTGGCTATCGGGAAATCAGGTGATGAAACGCACCTTCCGCGCCTCCGCGAGCATTGCCGGACTTATCCAGCGCAACACCCCCTCCGCGCGCAAGACCGGGCGACAGGCGACGTTTTCGTCGGATATCCTCTATGACACGTTGGTGAAATACGACCCCGATCACCTGTTGCTCGATATCACGCGCGAAGAGGCGATGCGCGGGTTGATCGACTTTGGCCGCATTGAGGAAATGCTCGACCGGATCGGGGGACGGGTGGAGCTGCTCCGCCTGCCACGTGTCACTCCCTTCGCCGCCCCGGTTTTTCTGGAGGCAGGCCGCACGCCCGTCGAGGGCGCCGCACAGGAACGATTGCTCGCCGAAGAGACCGAGCGACTGATGGCAGAAGCTGGGCTTGCCAATTCATGAATGACGGTTCTACTTGCGCTTGGTCGCGGGGCAAGACAAGAACGGAGCATGAACGGATACGATTTCACCTTGGCTGGCGCGCAATTGACCGCACTTGGCTCCGGGGCGCTTTACTGGCGCGACAAGAATCTGCTCTGCGTGTCCGATATGCATCTGGGCAAAACAGAGCGTCGCGCGCGATTGGGCGAGGCCAACCTACCACCCTACGAAACCCACGACACTCTCTCTCGGCTTCAGGCTGATCTGGACCGGACCAGCGCGGGCACGGTGGTCTGCCTCGGCGACAGCTTCGATGACTTAAAAGCGGCAGAGAGCCTGCTTGAAGCGGAAAAGCTATGGATAACGCGGCTTCAAGCTGGCCGTCGTTGGATCTGGATCGAAGGCAACCATGACCCCGGGCCGCTCGAATTGGGCGGCACGCATTTGCATGAGCTACCCCTTCCCCCGCTGACCTTCCGCCATATTGCACGCCCTGGTCAAAGCGGCGAGCTTTCAGGCCATTACCATCCCAAGGTGACGTTGCCCGTGCGCGGTCGCGTCATCACGAGACCGGCCTTCTTGGTCGATGTAAACCGGGTGATCTTGCCTGCTTACGGGACATATACGGGCGGCTTGCGCAGCCATGATTCAATACTCAACGAGGTTATGCGCCCCGAGGCCCTGGCAATCCTGACCGGGAGCACGCCACGCGCTGCACCCATGCCACGCGCCTAAGAAAACCCAACGCGACACACCCTGTTAAATTCAACCTTAATGTTGAAGTTCAACGGCCACAGATTCGAAGTAAAGCTGGCTCACAGGGCTTGACATAACACCCTTGCAAACCCTGCGTTGATTGACGTCCGACTTTACGATTTCGAGCATCTCTTGCATCCTCGACGAAAGGCCGCATTGACCTCCGAGACCATGGCAGTGTTCCATATAAAGCCTGTAGGCCCGCATCATGGGGCAGCGGATCTGTTTATCCAAATCCAGTGTTTCACGCCGCTTGATCCACGCCTCGGCAATCCTTGTCGATTTCTCCAGCTGCTCAGGGCTCTGCGCCTTCCAGGCCGGCGTTTGCATTTCCCATTCAATACGCTCAAGTTGTGACAAAAGCCGCCAGCGCGACGTTGCAAAACTCGCTAGCGCCACAGTGTCATGGTCGCTATAGACCAGCGCGTTGATCAAGAATGGCTCATCCCGAAAGATCTGTTCAGGATCAGTGCGATCGAAGGCGTATTGCGCATATTCCCTCCAGTATTGCGGTTCATATGGCGAGATTTGCAGAAGTCGTCGCGTGTATTCGCGCTTCTCCTCAATCGGCGTGCGCTCAAGAACAGAGACACGATAGCCTCCATCCTCACGCGCCGAAAATCCACTGATGTCTTTCACCAGGGTTTTCAGAAGCTCTTGATCATAGGGCTTGAATTCAATGGTCTTTGCCGCCCAAGCTTTGGCGCGTCGGATATGCGTTTCATATTGAAACGGATAGCCGTATTTCTGCGCAACGGTAGCATCAAATTCGTAAGCGACCTCGTGGTGAGCAATATCAGGCCTCGAGAGATACTCGTTCAAAAACTCTGCCTGCGCCCGCGTTGCATGTTTTGGTGAAATGGCGCGGGCATAAAGGTAATCAATTTCTGGAAACTCGCGCTTTTCCGCCTCAGCGAGAAACCAGTCCCGCTTCTCACTGCGCTGGTGAAAACCGGCAGCGTAAAGCATACACAGCTTGGCGAAATCGGTTCCATCCTCGCTTTGGATCATCGGACCATAGCGTTGACACATCGGGTCGGCGAGGAACTGTAAAGAGCCCCAGTTCTGAGTGGTCATGTCGAGGCCACGAAAGAGTGTGCCCATATTGGGATCTTGCGTCATAACTTTATCAAGCACATCGGCAGCACGCATTTGATTGCCCGTTGATTTCGCTAAACGCAGGATTGCGTCTGATGCTGGTCGCAGATTGGGCTCCAGCTCATAGGCGCGCTCAGCATGCGTCCACGCTTTATGATGCAGCTCGTGGAATAGAATGTAAGCGTCGGGATAAGTTTCGCGCAGAAACCTCTCTCCGCGGATATCAAACCCGGTTTGATAGTAAATCCATGCCAATGCCGTATGGGAAAAGGGAGAATCCGGAAACGTCTCCACCCATCTAAGGGCAAATGTTGAAGCCTCGGGCGCGCTTGTCCCAAACACTTCATAAAGCCACCGCACATGATCACGGCTCGGCGGGTCATTCAGCCCACCGGCGAAAGCTTGCGCGAACATGTCCTCCGCCCCCCGCACGTCATCGGCCTCGATAACGTTCCAGAGATCAAGCTGCGTGACCTCTTCAAACGGATCACTGGCGTGAAGCGGATGCGCTGACACCACAAAGAACAGCGCGCAAACAAGATTGATCACATGACGCATGGCTGGCCCCTGATTTCAGACCAGCAAGAGTGCATCCAAAGAAGGCGACAATAGGGCGCGCGCTCGACGGTTAGATCCGCCTTTTGCTCGCGACACCGACGACAAGTTCAGCGGAGTTGAGAGCCGCGCGTGGTTACGCCGTCAGGCCCTCGGGTTCTGCAAGCCTATTGGCGCGGCAGCAGGCTGTGACCGTGTTGGCCAGCAAACACGCGATTGTCATGGGCCCCACACCGCCCGGCACCGGTGTGATCGCACCTGCCACGGCGGCGCAGCTTGCGTAATCGGCATCCCCCACCAGCACGTTTTTCCCGTCGCGTTCGATCCGGTTGATCCCCACATCGATCACGGTTGCGCCCGGTTTGATCCAATCGCCGGGCACCATTTCGGGGCGACCCACAGCAGGGACAACGATATCAGCCCCCCGCACCACATCGGGCAGATCCTTCGTTCGGCTATGGGCAATTGTCACAGTGCAGCTGTC
>JBCCNY010000289.1:0-4682 GCA_039025595.1 Pseudomonadota bacterium
CCACGTCTTTGCGGGGGTGCGCGGCGCGATGCGCAAGGGCTTGGACCGCCGTGAAGCGCTGATCGACAGTATCGGGCTAAACTTCACACCGATAGCGATCACGTCGATCACCACGATTGTAGGTTTCTTAACGCTCAACTTCTCCGACTCTCCCCCTTTCCACCACCTCGGCAACATCGCCGCTGCAGGCATCTTCGCCGCCTGGATCCTGTCGGTGACCTTCTTGCCGGCTCTGGCCTCGGTCCTGCCGCTCAAGTTCAAGGCAGCGCCTGAAGACAAGCCTGCACTCATGGCGCGTCTCGCCGATCTTGTCGTCGCGCGGACCCGGGTCATTCTCTTCGCCGGGTTGGCGTTTGCGGCGGCAATGATCGCCTTTATCCCGACGATTTCGCTGAACGACCAGTGGTCGCAGTACTTCGCGCCCCGACTTGAATACCGCCAATCCGTCGAAGCCGTGGGGCCCTTCTTTGGTACGGAACCGATGCAGTTCATCGTGAACAGCGGCGCGCCGGGCAACGTGACCAATCCTGAGTTTCTCGAGGTCGTGGACGCCTTCACCCTCTGGCTGAGGGAACAGCCCGCGGTCACCCACGCCTTCTCGGTGTCGGACATCATGAAACGGCTGAACCGCAACCTGAACGGTGAGCACCCAGCCTTCAACACGATCCCGGATCGTAAAGAGCTGGCGGCGCAGTATCTGCTCGTCTACGAGTTGAGCCTGCCCTACGGTCTTGATCTGAATGATCGGATCGAGATTAACCGGCAGAACACCCGCATCACCGCCACGATGCGCGACATCTCCACCGAGGACACCAAGGCCTTCATCGATGCCGCAGAAGCCTGGTTCGAGACCAATGGCAATGGTGTGGCGACGGTCGAGATCACCGGCGCCAAAACGCTCTTTGCCTTCGTCGCGCAACGCAACATTGAGGCGATGTTCGAAGGCGCGCTTTACCTCATCCTCGCCATCGTCGTGATCCTCTCGCTGACATTCCGCTCGATTAAAATCGGGCTCCTGAGCCTTATCCCCAATGCTCTGCCGATCCTCGTGACCTTCGGTCTTTGGGCATTGCTGGTGGGCCAGGTCGGCTTTTCAATCGCGGCGACGGGCGCGGTAGCAGTAGGATTGGTTGTCGATTTCACGGTGCACTTTCTCGCCAAGTATCTCCGCGCGCACCGGGATGAGGGAAAGGATGTCGAAGCCTCAGTCCGCTACGCCCTAGAGACCGCGGGCACGGCTATCCTGGCTACCACCGTGATCCTCGCCGCGGGATTTGCGATCCTGATCACCTCCAGCTTCAAGTTCAATGCGGATCTCGGCCTGCTCACCGCAATGGCGATCTTCCTCGCGATGCTGGTCAATCTCCTGCTGCTGCCAAGCCTTTTGGCCTGGCGCGGCACTCAACCCCCAAAAACTAACCCTCAACCCCTGCAGGAGGCAGTATAACCATGCAAACGCTCAAAACGCTCACACTCATCTCGGCGCTGGCCCTCACGCCTCTGGCAAGCTCGGTGACCGCAGACACGCAGCGCGGCTTTGAGATCGCGCAACGCAGTGACCTCTCGGACCGCGGCTTCGCCCAGTCGTCGGTGGATGTGACCATGATATTGACGAACAGGAACGGCGCCCGCACGCAACGAGCCCTGCGCATCGACACGCTCGAAAAACAGGGGCGCGGCAACGGAGATCGCTCGCTCATCCAGTTCTTTTCCCCGGGTGACGTGGACGGCACAGCACTCCTGTCACACGCCAAGATCACCGCCGCCGACAACCAGTGGCTCTTCTTGCCGGGCCTCAGCCGGGTCAAGCGTATCTCATCGGCGAACAAATCCGGGCCCTTCGTTGGGTCGGAGTTCTCCTTCGAGGACCTGACGATCTCGGAGCTTGGCAAATTTGAGTACAGCTACCTTGAGACGCGCAACGTCGACGGAATGGAGATGGACATCCTCGAATGCACGCCAGCCTACAACCGGTCCGGCTACAGCCGTGTGCTCTGTCACTTCGATACCCGCCACCACCAGGCGCGCAAGTTCATCTTTTTCGACCGTGGCGGGCAACAGTTGAAGACGCTCACACTGTCGAACTTCCGCCAGTACGGCAATGTCTGGCGGGCGCAGCGCCAGATGATGGTGAACCATCTCACCGGCAAAACGACGACGCTCGAGTTTGATCGATACGACTTCAATCCGGGCCTGAGCGCGCGCGATTTCGAACCTTCGGCTTTGGAGAGGCTCTAGGACCATGGGTATTCAACCCCGATTAACTCTTGTTCTTTTTGCATTGATGGGAGGCGCTGCGTTCTGCGGGCTCCTCATCACAGGAGGGCAAGCGGTCGCCCAAGATCTCCGCTTTGCCCCCCAAATCACTCTTGAGGCCACAGGATATCCCAATGAACCGCAGTTTCCCGGCCAACTTTCTGGTGCAACTGGTGCGCTCATCTTCACGGGAGACGTCACTTGGCGCGGCGATGATCGCAGTCTGCAATTTGTTCTCGAGCCTTATCTGCGCCTTGATGAGCGGGATGATGAACGCACTTACGGTGATCTGCGTCGTGGTTTTCTACGCTACTTCGGGGATGGATGGGACATCACCGTGGGCGCTGACCGGGTCTTCTGGGGCGTGGTTGAGTCTGTCAACGTGGTGGATGTGATCAACCAGCGCGACGCGCTCGAGAACCCCGATCTCGACGAGAAACTCGGCCAACCGATGATCCGGTTTGCCGCGCTCACAGGGATCGGGACGTTTGAGATTTATTACATGCCGACCTTCCGTGAACGCGAGTTTGTCGGACCGGAAAGCCGTAACCGCCTGCCAGCGCCTGTGAATACATCCGCGGCACTCTTTGACCGGAAGGATGGGGATGACGCGGATGACTTTGCTCTGCGGTATTCAAACACCTTCGGGGCTGTCGATCTGGGTGTCTCCTACTTTTATGGCACATCCCGCGCGCCGCTCCTGAGCTTTGACAGCGCCAGCGGCACCTTCATCCCGCGTTACCAGAGGCTTCGACAAGTCGGTCTTGACGTCCAATACACCGCAGGCGCTTGGCTCTGGAAGCTGGAGGCCACTGATACCGAGATCGGCTCTGACAGCTTCAATTCTGTGGTTGGTGGGCTGGAATACACCTTCTTTGACGTGGCCGGATCGGGGCGCGATGTAGGCCTGATCGCTGAATATCTCTACGACGATCGCACGCCTGGTCTCAGCCCCGCCACACCCTTCGACGACGATGTCTTTCTCGGAACAAGGATTACCTGGAACGACGTACAGGACACCGAGCTTTTGGCCGGGGTGATCCTCGACCTAGACACCGATGCAGCTCAGTTCAGTATCGAGTTCGAGAGGCGGATTGGCGAGAAAAACCTCCTTGAGATCGAACTTCGTGGCGTAGATGCGCAAGGAGATCCGCTTTTGACGGCGGCCAAAGACGACACTGCGCTTACCCTGCGCTGGAGCCGCTTTTTCTAGGGTCTTATCCGTCCCTCTTGGGCTCTGAGCGCCTGCCGTTTTACGGCGACTACGAGGCCTCGAACCAAAAATGAATGATGATCATATGTCTTCAGCACCTGTTTTTTCGTCCGCGGCATTTGAGTTCCTGCCGGACCTCGAAGCCAACAACAACCGCGAATGGTTCAACGCAAACAAACCGCGTTTCCAAGACTTGCTCGAGCGCCCGTTTATCGCGCTGCTGGAGGCCCTCTCAAATCGCTTGGTTGATGCCAAGCGGCCGATCTATGGTGGCAAACAGACATTGTTCCGGATGAACCGGGACACTCGGTTCTCTGACGATAAATCACCTTACAAAACAAACCTCTCAGGTGTATTGACGCCTTCTGGCACAAAGTCTGAGTCTACGGGTTTGCTTTACATCCAGCTGGGCGCGGCGGGTGGCTTTTCGGTGTCCGGCTATTACAATCTTTCACCGAAACAATTGGGCCCCATGCGCGACGCTATGATCGAACAACCGGCTCGTTTCGAAAGTGTCTTGAAATCCCTTTCGGACAGCGGCCGCGCCTTCGACACGTCCATGAGCCTGAGTTCGATGCCGAAGGGCTTTACTGAACATGGAGATCATCCTTTTGCGGATTACATTAAACTCAAGTCGTTGATGGTGCGCGAAGATCTACCCAAGGCGGCTTGGCTCGATGGAAGCTGCGTTGACATCCTTGAGGGGCTTGCCCGCGATACCATGGAGCTTTTGAGCTTCACTCAGCCGGGGAGGTAGCGACGATGCCGTCGCAAGATAATTTCGAGCGGGTGCAGATCGCCTCCCAATCGGAACTCTGGACATGGTTAGAGGACCACCATGATCAGCAGCAAAGCGTTTGGCTCGTGACGTTCAAGGCAGCACTTAGGGAGAAGTATGTCTCCCGCGAAGAAGTGCTCGACGCGCTGATCGCCTATGGCTGGATTGATGGGCGGCGCATGAAGCTCGACCAAGATCGAACGATGCAATTGATCGCACCGAGGCAACAACAAATCTGGGCTGAGACCTACAAAAACCGCGCCGCTAAGCTCGTCAACGAAGGACGAATGAAAGCACCCGGGCGTGCAGCGATTGAGCGCAGTAAAGCGGCCGGTCAATGGAATGAACTCGACTATGTGGACGCCTTAGAAGAGCCTCCGGCATTGCAAACGGCGCTTCGCGCAAAGAACGCCAAAGACTGGTGGGACGGTGCAG
>JBCCNY010000290.1:0-4668 GCA_039025595.1 Pseudomonadota bacterium
GGTCGTCACATGGATGTCGATGCGATTACCTTCACCGGCTCCACCGAGGTCGGGCGGCTCTTCCTCGAATATGCCGCGCAATCCAACATGAAAGAGGTTTGCCTTGAGATGGGCGGTAAATCCGCGGCCGTGGTGCTGGAGGATGCGGGCGACATCGCCAAGATCGCCGAAATCCAGGCCAATGCAATTTTCTGGAACATGGGTGAGAATTGCACGGCCAATAGCCGGATCATTGCGCATAAGGCGGTCTATGATGAGCTGGTGGCCGAGATGGTCAAACAAGCGCAGGCCTTGAGAGTGGGGGACCAGATGGATCCGGACACCAAAAACGGACCGCTGGTCAGCGACGAGCATTTCGCGAAAGTCTCCGGGATGGTGGAAACCGGCAAGATACAAGGCGCTCGTTTGGCCACCGGGGGCGCGGGTGCTGGCGGGCTGATGTTTCAGCCAACCGTGTTCACCGAGGTGACCCGCGATATGGACATTTTCCAACAAGAGATCTTTGGCCCGGTCGTGGGCATCACCAAGGCCGACAGCGATGAAGAGGCGATCGCGCTGGCCAATGACAGCGCCTACGGGCTGGCTGCCACGCTTTACACCCGCGACGTGTCGAAGGCGCATCGCTACGCGCGGCAACTGAAGGCAGGCACTGTGAGTGTGAACGCCTACTCAGAAGGCGAGATCTCAACGCCGTTCGGCGGTTTCAAATCCTCGGGCTTTGGCGGGCGCGACAATGGTATCCACGCCCATGAGCAATATACCGAGCTCAAAACAATCTGGATCAGCCTCGACTAAAGTCCCGACCGAAAGCGAAATCACTGACGGACCTCCGATTCCGCCGGCCTTTTCCCGTTTAGCCAACCAAGGCGGCAAGTGCCCAACGATTGATCCGTTCGGGCATGCGCCTGCAGCCCGACCACTTCCTCACAATGGCAATACGGCCGGTCAACGCACGTAGCTTTAGGACAACGCCTAACCCCATCTTCTTCTTGCCAAAAATATCCCCGCCGGAGGCTCCCACCCGAAGCATGTAGGCTCCAGATTACCAATCGAGCACGCCATCGGGCAGCAAACGCCGCAGCGCCGCCTTGCAATCCTCAAAGGCTGAGCTGCGATCATAATGACCCGGCGCCAGATGCAGGCGTTGCCAATACCCGTCCGACAGCGCCTCAATCCACTCGGCGGTCTGATCAACCTCTTTGGCGGTCGCCTCTGGCAGCAAGTCCTGTAAGATGTCGCAGATCGTTGTGTGGCGGCGGCTATCAAACCCTTCTGCAACGGCGTCATAATCCTGTTGAAACCGCAACTCACCCCAGAACGCAAACCAGACCGGCAGCACGTCGGGCCCGCAGGCTTCCGCGTCGAAATCCGCCTGCAGCAGAGCCAGAAGCCGCGCAACCGGGTCGTTGCCCGCCTCTACGTCTGCGCTTTGCCACAGCCTTTCATAGGTCGTGTAAAGATCTCGCAAAGTCTCCCGCAGCAATCCCCCTTTCGATTCGAAATAGAATACCGCGACACCCTGGCTAAGGCCCGCCTCCTTTGACACTGTGGCCAAGGTCGTTTTGGCCAGACCAAACTGCAAAATCGAACGCCGCGCTGCATCCAGCAATTGCCGTCGTCGCCGGTTTGCATTTTCCTTGCGCTCTTTGCGCGGCCTCTTTTCAGCAATCTCGGTCACAGGGCGCCTCTCACGCTGCCACCCCTGATCTTTGCCATAAAAAACAGCGACCGTCAGCATAAATTTAATTGAGCGCTCAAATAAACTTTACGCGAATCGAGCTTGTCGATAGGACTGCGCTAACAGACCGCTTGCGCTGCGTGATGACGACCGCGATGACGTCCCTCTTTTTGGATGGCGGCTGCACCAGACAACAGGAGAGAGCCATGAACATCCTCGCCAACACGCCCACGCCCGAAGACCTGACGGCCTGGGACCGGGACCATCACCTGCACCCCTGGGCGGGCGTCGAAGGCTTCAAGCGTGACGAATATATGCGCGTGAATTCGGGTGAAGGCGTGTATTTATGGGATGATAGCGGCAAACGGTTCATCGATGGTCCGGGCGGCATGTGGTGCATGAATCTGGGCTATGGTCGTCAGGAAATGGCGGATGCCATCGCCGCTCAGGTGATGGAGATGCCCTTCGCCTCTCCGTGGTCTTTCACCACAAGCCCCGCCGCGCAACTGGCCCACGAGCTCGCCAAGCGGACACCGGGCGATCTGAACAGCGTGCACTTCACCTGTGGTGGCTCAACGGCGGTCGATACGGCCCTTCGCGCGGTCCAATTCTACAATAACCGAGTGGGCCGACCGGAAAAGAAGATCATCGTCTCGCGCGAAAAGGGCTATCACGGCTCCACCTATCTCGCGTCGTCCGTGACGGGAAAGGAGAGGTTTAATACCTCCTTTGACAAGGCTGATTTCGTTCGGTTTTTACCTGATATCAGCCCCAATCAACGACCTGCTGGGATGAGCATGGAGACTTGGTGCGACGCCAAGATCACCGATTTCGAAGCGCTGATCGAAAAAGAGGGTGCCGATCGCATCGGCGCGTTCATCTGTGAGACGATACTTTGCTCTGGCGGGATGGTCGTGCCGCCCGACGGGTATCATCGGCGTGCGCTAGAAATCTGCCGCCGCCACGATATCCTTTACATCTCCGACGAGGTGGTCAGCGGGTTTGGGCGCCTGGGGCACTGGTTTGCGTCCGAGGCGGTCTTTGACATCGTGCCCGATATGATCACCTGCGCCAAAGGTCTGACCTCGGGCTATCTGCCACTCGGGGCTTGCATCATGTCGGACGCTTTGGTCGCCCGCATGGCAGACGGCCGAGATGGCAGCGACACATTCTATAATGGCTATACCTATTCCGCGCACCCGGTGAGCTGTGTGGCTGGCCTCAAGACGATCGAGATCATGGAGAGAGAGGATATTCTGGGCCATGTCCAACGCCTGAGCCCGCATTTTCAAGCCCGGCTCCATCAGATCGGTCAAGATTATGACATTGTGGGTGATGTGCGCGGCATGGGTTTTCTGGGCTGTCTGGAATGCACGCCGGAATATGGCGAGCAGACCTTTGAGAAAGACCTGAAGTTTGGCGACAGCCTCGACCGGGTCTGCGAAGAGCACGGTCTGATCCTGCGCCCCTTCGGCAATATGGCCGTCTTCTCTCCCCCACTGGTCATGTCAGAAACCGAGATCGACCAGATGTTCGACATTATGGAAATCGGGCTGAAGAAGATGACGGAGGAATACAATGGTTGAGATCACACGCCTTTCATCGGACGCCACGCCCGAACAAGTCGCGCAGATCCTGTTGGACGAGGGCGGCGTCATTGTCGAAACTGTAGGCAATACTGATCTGCTCGACACCATTATGGCGGATCTGCGCGGTCAATTCGATGAACAGGGTCATAAATTCGCCAATGATTTCAATGGGTACAAAACGCTGCGCGTAGGCGGCATCCTAGGGTTCAGCCGCGCGTCGGCCGATATCATCGCCCATCCGCTTGTGACCGGCGTGGCCGATGTAGTTCTAAAACGGCACTGTGAAAACTACCAGATCGGATCCTCCACGGCGATCGAAATCCAGCCGGGTGAAGGCGCACAGGAATTGCACCGCGACGACGGTTTTTACCCGATACGTGTGCCAGGCGTGGAGTGGCAATTCTCGGCGATGTGGGCGATGACTGACTTTACCAAGGAAAACGGAGCCACCCGCGTGGTGCCGCATTCGCATGATCTGCGTCCCATCGAGACGATCACCGAGGATCAATGCTGTCAGGCGGCCATGCCGCGCGGATCGGTTCTCTTCTATCTTGGCGGGACTGTGCATTCGGGAGGACAGAACAACTCGAACGCAGCGCGTACCGGGCTGATCACAACCTATTCGCTGGGCTGGCTGCGGCAGGAAGAAAATCATTACCTGACAATTCCGCGCGACGTGGCCGACAGCTATCCCGATCATGTGCGCCGCCTGATGGGTTATCAGAGCCACGGACCCTATCTGGGCGTTTATCCGGGCGATCCCGACGGCAATTGGTGGGGAGCCTAGGTGCCATAGACGTGGCGGATGCTTGGGCGTTCGGCCGCGGCGCGGGCCAGTCGGGCGGCATTGGGAAAATCCTCTAAGCTCAGCCCGCCCATTTCCGGGCTGAACCAGGTCGATATCATGTAGAGGTAGATATCCGCCGCGCTGAAGTCGTCGCCCAACACCCATGTGTATTGCCCGATCTGCTCGTCGAGCACGCGCCAGGTCTCTGCGAGACGGCGAAGACCGCGGCGGCGCACACCGGCGATATCGTCCGCGCTATCGGCAAAGCGATCCGGATAGTAAAACTGCTGAAACGCTGTCTGGACCGCGCTTGAACAATACACAAGCGTCTGGAGGTAAAGCGCCCTGTCAGGGTGATCGGATGCCGGTGCAAGACGCGTCTCGGGATGCCGGTCGCAGAGAAAAATAGTGATTGCCGCAGCTTCGTACATTGCACCGGTCGACGTGCCGTCTTGATCCCACAAAAGCACAGGGATCCAGCCATTCGGATTGACCTTCAACTGCTCAACCGGGCGCGGGCCGCCAAGCTCGATCGAGCTATCAAGCAAAGTGTAGGGTGCACCGATTTCTTCAAGCAATACGCGCACCCCCATCGATGCGCTGCCATCCGCGTA
>JBCCNY010000291.1:0-4648 GCA_039025595.1 Pseudomonadota bacterium
AATCGCGCAAACAGAAGCGAGAGCCAGAAGACCGGCACGGCAAGGCCCAGCACGCCCAGGATCCGGATCACCTGATCGGCAAACCCATTAGGATTGCGCGCGGACAGAACCGCAAGGATGATCACCGGGGGCAGGGTGAGGATAATGGTGTAAATGACGAGAAAAAGCGTGACCGGGTAATGCTGCACGATGAGGTCGAACACTGGCAGGCGGTAGCGCAACGACGCGCCGAGATCGCCTTGCACCACGTTTCCAAGATACGTGAAATACTGGATCAGGACAGGCTCATCCAAGCCATACTGGTCGCGGATAGCCGCGATCGTCTCGGGTGTGGCACGGTCCCCCACAAGCAGGCGAACGGGATCGCCCGGCGTTGCGGCCATCAGCACAAAAGTAATAATGCTCACCCCGAGCAGAACCGGTATCGCCTGTGCCAGCCGAATGAGAATGTAACGAAACGTTTTCACGAAAGCGCGCCCAATCGAAGAGGTCCGGAAAAAGGACGGCTCATCTTTTCGGGCCGCCCTTTTCGCGAAGGAGACGTCAGTTGACGAATTCCGCTTCTTCCAGCGTCCATTGCAGCGATGGCGTGAGCTTCAACCCTTGCAGGTTGGAGGCGTAGGCGTTGGCAAAGGGAGAATAATAAAGCGGGATTTGCGCCATCTCCTCGGTCGAAATTTTCTGGATCTCTTCATACATCTTGCCGCGCGCGTCCTCGTCGGTTTCCTGCAAAGCGGCCTCGGTCAATTCATTGACACGCGCGTTGTTGTAGTTGGTATAATAGGATCTGTTGCCGCATTCTCCGCAGACCGCCCAGCGTGCGGCGAGATCGGGATCCTCGGTTTCATTGTACCACCAGGAGACCGTCACCTGATACGAGCTCTCGGTGAGGTTGCTCCACCACAGCCCGGCATCGACCAGCTCAACCGTCGTGCGGAAACCCACCGCATCCCACTGCGCCTTGAGAAGCGTAGCCACCTGTTCGGCGCTGGGCGTTATCATCAACGTCACGTCTGTCCCAACGGCGCCCTCTTGTTCGAGAAGCGCGCGCGCGGCGGCGGGGTCATAGGCGGGCGGTGACACCTCATCGGTGTGAAAGCGAAGCGCATTCGGCAACGTGCTGGTGGCAACCGTCGCGTGGCCCAGCGACACGGCCTTGGTAATTGCCTCACGGTTCAGCGCCATAGCGGCCGCCTTGCGGATATTGATATTGTTAAAGGGAGGCTTTGCATGATTGGGCATAACGCCGTAGACAACGGTAGATTGTTCAAGTTCGACATCGGCACGCTGGGAGGCGTCGATTTCTTCGATTTGCGCCCAGGGAACGCCTCGGTTCACGTCAACCTCTCCGGCCATGATCATGGTGCTGCGCGTGTTGGCATCGCCCACCTCGATCAAATCGGCACCTGCCACTTTCGGATACCCCTCGCGCCAGTAATTCGGATTGGCCGCGAGCGTCAGGCGGTCATTGGGCCGCCAGCTTTCGACCATGAAGGGACCGGACGTCACAGGATCGGAGGCGAATGAATCTGCGCCGCGCGCCTCAACATCATCTTTGCTCACAATGCCCGCGTTAAAGATCTCCATATAGGACAGCATCGGCGCGCTGGGGTGTTCCAACGTCAGTGAAACAGTATCCGTGTCGACCGCGATAAACTCTATCACCGGCGCGTAGGCAGCCGGATAGGCCGATGCGGGATCCTTGGCGACGCGGTTCAGGCTAAAGGCCACATCATCTGCCGTGATGTCCGTGCCGTCCGAGAACTTCGCCTCGCGCAATTCAAATGTGTAGGTGAGGCCATCCTCGGACACCTCCCAGCTTTCGGCGAGCCCAGGCTGAAGAGTACCGTCGGGATCTTTGCGCAGAAGCCGGGAATAAAGTTGGCCAAAAGCCTCGATGTTGCCCGCAGCGGCAGAGGCAATCGGATCCAGGGTCGTGACCTGGTTTGGTGAGGCGATGCGGATAATGTCACTGGCTGGCAGAGATGTTGCTGCCAATATCAAAGCGGCTGATGTCGTCAAAATTGCGCGGATTCGCATGTGTCAGACTCCCATGAAGATCGCTTTGATGGTAGTTTACTAACATTACAATCGTCAATTGGTATTTTAATAACTAAAACCGAAAGCACATTCGTATTCGGAATTTGCAGATTACCTGCCCAATTCGTTGGCATCGAATGCAGCGGCGCGGCCTGCACCTGCGCCTAGAATAAGACGCATACCTGCAAAACCTACATTTTGCTCGAGCGCGGGGTTTGCGGATTTTTGGGCGACCAATAACGGCAACCCGTTTCGGATTCCGAGCGGTTTTCAAAAAGAAACCGGAATTCATCATCACAAAAGCCGATTGTCTTCCGTTGACCGCTGTTTTTGGCCTTCGCTCGAACTTGCGCAAGAATGTGTCACTTTTGACCGAAGCGCGACGCTGAGCGTCTCTCCTGCAAAGGCTAGACTTTCAACGCTCTCCATCGAGCTTGACGTCGACGAGAGGTAGAATTGATGTCGCAAGATTTCTCTAAAGCGTAGCAGACGTACCTCGCCGAAATCATCATGCGTCTTGAACTGCACAATGCCTTCTACGGGATGCCTGATCCCGTCAAATCGGATCCTCATACCCTGTATGGCGCGCCGCTCTAGGATCCGTGCAAGCAAGAGCTGCAAAACATCAGTCTCATTCACTTGATATCTGGTGCAATCCGGAGCGTTGGGCGGCCGACACTTGTCTCGCTGAAGGCCTCGACCAGTTCTTGCTGCGCCATCTCGGCTTTTTCAATTTGGAGCCGATTAGCCCGGGTTACCTGATGCATTTGTGTGCAACGACCTGCATGTAGAACGCCCGGCAGATGGCCGTTCGTACCGATTGCGCAGTTGTTTTCGCGGGCGGTTATAGCGATGTCATCATACGCGGCTCTTTTCAATTGCGAGAGAACCTACCGCATTCGGTTAATTATCTGACTGAGCGGATCGAACAGGCCATCCTGACCGCGCAGGAAACCGGCGCAGACCCGGTCTGTCGTCTCACCGTTACCCCGAGTGTTGACGTCGATTTGGAAGAGCTCATCGATACGATACCGCAGTCTAAACGACTGAGCCTGCGCATTATTTGCACGCGCGGATTGGAAGGCGTCCCTCGCAAGTCCAAAACATCACTTGATAACGCCGTCCGGTTGCCCTGTCTGAGTGACAAAAATGATATATGATTTTGGGCCGCTGAGGTATTGCAAAACGATTAGATCAAACCAGCGCAGTTCATTTTATTGATATTGGGTTGCAATCTACATAGGCGCATAAAGCAATTGCGGTCTTGACGAACTCTCGGGCTGATTGCCTCCCGTATCGTCACGAAATGCACGACTGGTTTTCGAACAAATGCGCTCTGGCGAACGTATGATGCGATCTCAACTCTGCAGGGCAAGCAGCAGGATACGGGCCGCCATTAACTTCAGCGCATGACGAATGGATTTGCTATTGGCTCGTCTGACATATTCATCCAGACCGTTTTGGGCCGGGTATAGTCATACATCGCCTGTAGGCCACTTTCCCGACCATATCCGGACGCCTTGACCCCGCCGAACTCCGCAATTGGCGAGACGACCCGGTAGGTGTTTACCCAGACAATACCGGCGCGGATGGCTGCGCTCATGCGCAGAGACCGGGCGCTGTCGCGCGTGAAAATACCGGCAGCCAGACCATGCTCGGTATCATTGGCAAGCGCGATCGCGTCTTCTTCGGTTTTGAACCGTTGGACACAGAGCACCGGGCCAAAAAGCTCTGTGTCGACAATGCGTAGGTCCTGGTTGGGACAGGCGAGAATCGTGGGCTCAAAAAACAGCCCTGTCATAAGGTCCGGTCGCTTGCCTCCCGTCAGGATCTGCGCCCCTTCCTTCTGGGCGAAGGCAAGCTCGGTTTCGATCTTGTCCCGCTGACCATGGGTGCAGAGCGGGCCCATCTGCGTGTCATCGAGAAGCGGGTCGCCAATTCTGATTGTCTTTGCCTGTTCAATCATACGGCCCAGGAATTCATCCGCGATCGCCTCTTGCAGGTAAAGCCGTGAGCCTGCCACGCAGCTTTGCCCCGTCGCTCCGAAAATCCCGGCGATCGAGGCATTCACAGCGCTCTCGATATTGGCGTCATCAAATACGATGAAGGGAGATTTTCCGCCCAGTTCGAGAGAGACCTCAGCGAAGTTGTTTTTGGAGTTTTCTAGCACGTGGCGCGCCGCACCCGGCCCACCAGTAAACGAAATCCGTGCCACGAGCTTGTGCCGTGTCAGAGCCCGCCCGCAAGGATCGCCGTGGCCCGTCACTATGTTTACGACACCGGGCGGAAATCCTGCCTTTTCGATCAGCTTTCCAAATTCCAGCATTGGGGCTGACGCGTGTTCGGATGCTTTCAAGACAACCGTGTTCCCCGCTGCAAGGGCGGGGCCGATCTTCACCGCGGCGAGAAAGAGCTGGCTGTTCCACGGGACCACGGCCGCGATGACACCAAGAGGTTCTCGCTTGGTGAATACGAACAGATCGGGTTTGTCGATGGGAAGTGTTTCACCGCTGATTTTGTCGGCACAGCCCGCATAGAAATGGAAAAACTCGGCAATGTATTTTGCCTGCCAGAGGGTTTCTTTGAGCATTTTGCCGGTATCAATGGT
>JBCCNY010000292.1:0-4642 GCA_039025595.1 Pseudomonadota bacterium
CGCGCCGGGGTCAATGTCATAGACTTCTGTCGTCTCGAAGATCTTGGCGCCGGCGGCCTCCGCGGCGCGCGCCAGCCCGAAGGCGAGGGCCAGTGGATGGACATGTCCCGCCTGCATGTCGAGCGATCCGCCGATATAGCGTGGCGAAGGGCAAACAGCCTGAGTGGCCGAGCGATCGAGCTTTTCCAGATGCGGGTAATCGTAATGCTCAGCCAGATAATCGGCATGGGCATGCTCTTCGTCGACTTCATCTTGCGTGTAACACAGATGCGCGATGCCCGGTTTGAGGTGGCAGGGGATGTCATGTTTGGCCACCAGAGTTTTGACCAGATCTTTTGATCCCTCGGCCAGTGCCCAGAGCTTACGCGCATCATCTCGGCCGACCAGCTTTTCCAGCGTCATCTGGTCGACGCGCTGACCGGTTCCCAACTGCCCGCCATTGCGCCCCGACGCGCCGAAGCCCACGCGGTGCGCCTCGATCAATACGACCTTCAGGCCGCGTTCTGCCAGGTGCAGCGCTGACGATAAGCCGGTGAAACCCGCGCCCACGACAGCCACATCCGCCGTCACCTCGCCCTCGACCGCAGGGTAGGGCCCCGGTGCCTCTGCCGTGGCCGCGTACCAGCTTTGAGGATACGCCCCCGCACGGTCATTTGCGTAAAGCAGGTTCAAGCCCATCGCGCAGCGCTCCAGAGGTCACACGTTCAACAGAAGGTGCTCGCGTTCCCACGGGCTGATGACTTGCAGGAACTCAGCATATTCGGCGCGCTTCACGATCGAATAGACCCGCGCGAATTCCGGATGCAGCAGCGCGTGCAGATCGGTCGCTGCATCAAAGGCATCGAGCGCCGCACCAAGCTCGTTGGGAAAATCCAGATCGCCCTCATAGGCATCGCCCTTGAACTGCGCCCGGGGCCGCACTTCGTTTTGCAGGCCCAAGAGCCCGCAAGCCAGGCTCGCGGCGATGCCGAGATAGGGGTTGCAATCCATCCCGGCGATGCGGTTCTCGACCCGGCGCGCCTCTGGCTCGGATATCGGCACCCGGATGCCCGTCGTGCGATTATCACGCGCCCATTCCAGATTTATCGGCGCGGAATTGTCGGGCACGTAGCGACGATAGGAATTCACGTAAGGCGCGAGCACGGCGATCGCGGCGGGCAGGTAGTCTTGCAGCCCACCGATGAAGTGATAAAAGGCATCGGTTTCGCCGCCCTGCGGTCCGACAAAGGCGTTCTTGCCGCTTTCCATATCCACCAGCGAATGGTGCACATGCATCGCGCTTCCGGGTTCGGCCCCGATCGGCTTGGCCATGAAGGTGGCGAAACAGTCGTGTCGCAACGCCGCCTCACGAATGAAGCGTTTGAAGTAGAAGACCTCGTCGGCCAATCGGACCGGATCGCCATGTTGCAGATTGATCTCCAACTGCCCCGCGCCGCCCTCTTGCGTAATACCATCAATCTCAAAGCCTTGCGCCTCGGCAAAGTCGTAGATATCGTCAATGACCGGGCCGAATTCATCGACCGCGGTCATCGAGTAAGCCTGTCGCGCCGCCGCCGGTCGGCCAGACCGCCCCACCATCGGAGCGATCTCTTTGGCCGGATCGAGATTGCGGGCGATCAGGTAGAATTCCAGCTCCGGCGCTACAACCGGCTGTAGCCCGCGTGCCTCATACATACCGACAACGCGCTTGAGCACGTTTCGGGGTGCACAGGCCACTGGCTCGCCATCGCGATCATACGCGTCGTGGATCACTTGCAGCGTCCAGTCCCCGGTCCAAGGGGCGGCCGTGGCCGTGGCCAGATCTGGTCGCAGGATCATATCGCGTTCCAGCCAGCCCTCTTCGCCCGCTGCTTCGCCATAGCCGCCGGTGATGGTTTGATAGAAAATCGAATCCGGCAAGTGAAAGAGGTTCTGGCGGCTGAACTTCCCCGCTGGCACCGCTTTGCCGCGCGCGATGCCCGGCAGATCTGCGATGATACATTCCACCTCATCCAGACGGTGCCCTTCGAGATAGATCTTGGTCGCCTCAGGCAGCGTGACCTGCCAATCGTCTTTTGCCATGTCAGGCCTCTGCTTTTACCGCGGCTTTGAAAAAGCGCACGATACGGTCGGCAAAATCCATCCTGTCGGTTGGCAGGTCCAGATCGCTCTTGGCTCGTTCCAACAATGCATCAGGCACCACGCCGCGCCCGCGCTCCTCTGCAATGGCAGACAAGATGTCTGCGTCAAATTCAGGATGTGGCTGGATCGTGAGGATCGTATCACCAATCGCCAGCGCGGCATTCTCGCAAAACGCAGATTGTCCGATAACCCGCGCCCCCGGTGGCGCCTCGACAACCTGATCCTGATGCCAGGCATTCATGTTGAGCACCTCGCCATCGATCGTATAGGCCTGCCGTCCCACCGACCAGCCGCCGGGATACTTCACAACCTTGCCGCCAAGCGCCTGCGCGATGATCTGATGACCGAAACAGACGCCCACCAGAGGGCGCTGCGCGGCGGCAATCTCGCGGATCAACGCTTCAAGTTGAGGGATCCAGTCATGCTCTTCGTAAGCGCCGTGTTTAGAACCGGTGATCAGCCAGCCATCGGCTGCCTCGGCATTGGCCGGAAACTGTCCGTCCACCACGGCGTAATTCTCAAATGCAAATCCGTGGCCTGCCAGCATCTGAGCAAAAATCGCGTCATAATCGCCCCGCCTCTCGATTAAGCTCGGCAGGGCATGTCCGGTCATGAGAATACCGATTTTCATGGATCACCTTGTTTGATCATATGAGCCTTAGACGAGGGACAGGATCCGGGCAAGACGTTAGAATGATTGCGTTTACGCGCCTGACAAACCTGTCAAAGCCTCCGGCGGGGATTTTTTGAGCAAGAAGAAGCGTCAGTTTGTCGATATCGGGCCCGGACCACTTGATCACAGAAGACAGGCGCGGGATGCAAGTTTCTGATTGGATTAGCTCCGGCGCAAAACTGTGCGTAGAAGGGCCACGGAACGGAGGTCTCTGAGCGTTTTGAAAAGCGCCGCCATGGCCAAGACGCACAAAATGGCTTTGGAGATGGGTTCCATCGTACCTTCGATGAGCAGCGCGTGGACGATTGTCCCGAGAGTTGCAATCACGACCAGTGCCGTGTGAGCCAAGCGCCAGATCCGCGGTGGCAGACGCAACCACGCGCGCGCGGCGCCAAGTGATGCGGCGGCAAAGAGCGCCCACATCGCGATTACGCCCCAATCGGAGAATGGTGTCGGCGAGGTGAAGGTGAGGGCGTCGATGACATCGGGCGGGCTGGTGAGCCAAAGACCGCCGACATGGATGATTACAGCCAGCACCAATGCCGCGCCTGTCCAGCGATGCACCATCCGCGCGCGTCGCATCCCTATCTTTGGTAAGTACCCGCCCGCCAGCAGAGGTTGAAGAAAAATCAAAATCAACCCGATGATACCAGCAAAGCCGGAGGCGATATAGACAGGTTGCCGCCACGCCAGATAGGGGCTGTAGGCGGCGAGGAGGACGGGCACGACACAGATCGCAAGGATGCCCGACCAGATCAGCGCCGCGCGCTGCGCGGACATGTTGTTCAGGCCGGTTGCAGCACGAAATGCGCATCCAGAGTGGTGTCGCTGGCGCTCGGCATGATCGGGCGCAGAAACACCGTGTCGAATTCTGGGTCATCATAGGCCAAATGCGCGTGGGGTTGGCCAAAGGCCGGCACGATCTGCGGCATTTCGAGACGGAAGTTACCTTGCGCATCGGTCAGAGTTGCGCCGTGGCTATGCGGGTCGCGCTCATGGCCTTCGGTCGTGTGGGCCCAAATCTGAATACGTATACCTTCGAGCGCGGTTCCGTCACCCGCGCGCCGGACAGTGCCCGTCATCCAGAACCCGCCGCCGCCAATGCGCTCGACGATCGGCGCGCCGGGCAGGTAATTGTTGGACCCTCCCGGCATCGACGGCGTTGGCGCGACGGTTGCGGCGCGGGCCGGGTTGATAAGGCCGCTGAGCCCTGTAATCAGTGTCGCACCTGCTGTCGCAGCACTTGTGGTGAGCAGCGTTCTTCGTGTGGGGGTGATCCGGTTCACGGGCAGTCTCCTTAGAAGCAACGAATTTCCCTTACAGATAGGGTCGCACCCGCCCTGTGCCAACCAAGTGTTCGACGCCGCCCACGATTTCGTGAGCGCGCCAAAACGCTTCGTTTTGGATCGAAGTGGCCTTACGCTGAACTCATTGAATGACGTGCACCCCTTTTCCGTATCGACAACGTTGCGAGGTTTCGAGAACGAGGTGATAGAGGCAACAGAGGCCGCGACCTTTCTGCAAAGCAACTGGGCCTGGGCTTCGGGGCTCGGTGCGGCCATGCTTTCGCTCACTTGGATCGGCGTTCTGCTGAACCCCGCGCGCAGGGACGATCTGGCGCTCTGGCTCTTGGGCGCGCATACCGAGACTTGGCATCCGAGCTTCACAAGGCTTTTCGATGCAGTTTTTGGCGCGCACCACCTGTCCTTTCGCTGTTTTCTGCGCTCCGCACTGGCCTCGCTTCTGGCGGTCTGCCTGATCTGGCTGATGATGGGCAGCGCTGAGACAATCGGATTGCGCCTGCAAAGCGATCTCGGCTTGGGCGCGGTTTTGGTCATTGGCCTCGCC
>JBCCNY010000293.1:0-4641 GCA_039025595.1 Pseudomonadota bacterium
AGATGCCTTATCTTGAGGATTTAAATCCTCAAGATAAGGCATCTGCCGCGCCGCCATGGCGCGACTGGCCAGCGACGCCTGCTCGAACGCCTCACTATCATCAAAGCTGCTCATGGCCCGAAGATAGCGTGGGTTAATCAAAAGTGAAAGCGAATGTTCTGCATGTGTTCCGGTGTTTTAATAGACAAATGATCGCTGGTACGAGCCGTGCCGCAACCTGCCCGGCTTACGCTGCCTGCTTCTCGTGGACGGCAAACGAACTCAAACCCAGCCATTCCTGCATCACACCCACCACGTCGGTCTCACCCAAGCGAAAATTTTGATCTTCGGCCTGCGCCCGGACGAGGGATCCAACCCTATTCGAATAGTGGTTATGTTCCGCAGATCGATCCGTGTTTTGAGATCGACGTTGAACCCGAGATCGAGCAAACACAGATCGCCACCGGTTTTTGGATCGATAAGAAACGACCGGTTCTCTTGGCCTACCAGAGTTTTTCAAAGTTAGACTGAATGATGAAGACCCGCGCGGGCCGCTTCTGGGACCTCAGTCTGTGCGGCACATCCCACATCAAAAACGGGGGATCGGTATTCTCGCGGCTTGTTCACACCAAACCCAGCTTTGACCCCGCACGCCCACTAGACGCGCACTGACACGAATTTAGGTCATGCCCGGCCTTAGTCAGCACGAACTTGCCGTTCAGGGTGGTTGCGCACCAAGCGCTTTTCGATGATGCAGTGCGCTTCCAAATCGCACAGGCGCGTGGCCAATAGTTCAGGCGGAATGCGCGGTACGCCAAGGCTCAGTTCATTAAGCTGATGCTTAAAACGGGTAGATCCGGCCATCCCGTCTCACAAGCCCACCATCGTCGAGCGGGCGCCAAGACATTTCGACGCCATTGCGACCGGACGAAAATGATGAAAGCTCGCATAGGTAATTTTTTGAATTGTATGGTATTGTTCTAAAAATATCGGGGGAATTCGTCATGAAAAAATATGTAATCGAACGCGATCTGCCCGGCGTGGGCGGCATGAGCGAGGCCGAACTCAGCGGGGCTGCGCAAACCTCCAACGGTGCACTAGCGAAACTCAAGCCAAGGGTACAGTGGCAACACTCCTATGTTACGGCCAATAAAACGTTTTGTATCTATCTCGCCGAAGACGAGCAGGCGATCCATGACCATGCCGAGCTCAGCGGATTTCCCGCGACCACGATCACCGAGGTCACGGGCGTGATCGACCCTGCGACGGCTTGACCAACCGCGACAACCGTGTTGCGTCTTGATCGCGGCGACGCGTGGCAGCTGCTCTTACCGGCACCGATGCAATACAGACGTAAAACCGATTGGCGCTTCCTGCCAGAGGCCTTGTTTGAACTCTGGGTCGGCCATTCAATTAGAATGGTATGAATTGACGGGCGGAAACCGGGGCTGGACAAAACCCTGACTTCTCTCGCAAATGCGGCTATGTCGCTCGACGCCAGATATCCTGCAATCTCTGATCTGCGCCGCAAAGCAAGGTCGCGGCTGCCGCATTTTGTGTGGGAATACCTCGACAGTGGCACCGGCAATGAGTCCACTACGAGGCGCAACCGTAGCCAGATGGACTCCGTGCGACTGATGCCCTCCGTCCTGCATGGAGAGATCACGCCGGACCTTAGAACCCGATTTCTGGGTCAGGACCTCGCCCTGCCGGTTGGGATTGCTCCTGTGGGCATGTCCGGCATGGTCTGGCCCGATGCCGAAAAAATGCTGGCGCGCGCTGCCGCAAGGGCCAAGATCCCCTATGCAATCTCGACTGTGGCCACTCAGAAACCTGAGGATCTGTCAGGGGTACTTGGCGAACATGCCTGGTTTCAGCTCTATCCGCCCCGCGATCCGGAGATCCGCCGAGATATGTTGGCCCGGATCAAGGCGGCCGGGTTTAGCACGCTGATCATGACGGTCGATGTGCCGGTGGGCAGCCGTCGGGAGCGGCAGACCCGGTCGGGCCTGACCACGCCGCCCCGGATCACGCCGCGCCTCATGGCGCAGATCGCGATCCGTCCTGCCTGGGCCATGGCGATGGCTGGGCGCGGGATGCCCCGGATGCGCTTTATCGACGATTATATGCCTGACACGAAAGGTCTGCCGTCGAACCAGCATGCGGGTTACCTGCTGCGCACCTCACCGGATTGGAGCTATCTCGACTGGTTGCGCGAGAATTGGGAAGGACCACTCATCGTCAAAGGCGTCCTTGATAAAGAGGCGGCAACACGCATTGAAAAAGTAGGCGCGGATGCAATCTGGGTCTCTAATCATGCGGGCCGCCAGTTCGACGCCGCACCCGCAACGATCGAAGCGTTGCCCCAGATCCGAAGGGCAGTCAAACTGCCCCTCATTCTGGATGGCGGCGTCGAGGGCGGGCTCGATATTTTGCGGGCGCTGGCTCTGGGCGCGGACTTCGTCATGATGGGCCGGGCCTGGCATTACGCGTTGGCAGCCCTTGGGCGGGACGGCCCGGCGCACCTAGTCGCCATTCTTAAGGCCGATCTGGAGGCCAATATGGGGCAATTGGGTCTAAGCAGACCTAATGAAGCCATAGGACGGCTAATACCCTCTGGCTAAGTGCCAATAGAACGGCGCACGTTGCCAGCGCGCACACGCGTTTCTTTATTGCAGAGCGTTTGCTATCCTAACCCAGCGTTTATTGGGGGAGATGGGCTGGTGGAATTTAAATTGTTTAAATTGATTTTTTCAGTCTGTTTGATCTGCGTCTTTGCAAATCCAAGTTTTGCGCAAGCCTTGCACAACGACACCAAGACGTTTGTAGCGCCGTCGCAAATGTCGCCGTCAGACTGGACTAACCCGAGTGAATTGGCGCGCACCTGGAATGCCGCGCTGGTAAGAGTGCCGACAGGCAAGGGGCGATCCAAGAAATTGACAACGTCCCGACTGTCGAACTGGAAACCCGCGAACGCACAGAAAGTCCCAGTTGTTGTTTATATGCACGGATGCACCGGGGTCTGGAGCGGCACCCATTACCGTGTGAAATTGATGGCAGATCTTGGCTTTCTCGTGGTTGCCCCCGTCAGTTTTGCCAGAGAAAAATACCCCCAATCGTGTGATCCTGAGACACATGAAGGCGGTATGTATCGCGGTACACTGAAGATGCGGCAGAATGATGCGGCTTTCGCGATACAGCAGGTCCGCGCCTTAACAAATATCGATCAAGAAATAGTGATCCTGATGGGTCTTAGCCAAGGTGGCATCACGACGGCTACCTACAAAGCGCGGTCCGCCAACACCAGAGTCACGCACCGTATCATCGAAGGATGGACGTGCCATGCGGGGTGGCCCGAATACAAAGGCCTAAAGGCGGGCAAGGCGGAACCCACGCTTTCACTGGTTGGAGATCTCGATCCCTGGTTTCAAAACAAATGGACGAAGGGCCACTGCGGACCGTTTATGAACCGCAGCAATGGCAGTGCCTCTTATGTCTTCAAAACGGGCAAGCTCGCACGGGAGCATGAACTGCTGGAACATAGCCAACCCCGTCAGGCGCTGCGGCAATTCCTTCAGGCACATCAATTGATCCAATAAGTCTAACCGCTTGGAGAAATTTCCTTTTGCGCGAAACTCGACCGCTATGATCGTTTTCATTTAGAGCAACGTCGCTTCTGCTGATTGCGCATATGCAGCAATTTTCCTAGAAACGCCAAAAAGAACACGATGGCACCGCGGGTCGGGTCGCGGCTTGCTTTGCGCGAGGGACATTTATGGCTGAATTTGACAAGATCCTGATCGCTAATCGGGGTGAGATCGCGATCCGCATCATGCGCGCCGCCAACGAGTTGGGCAAGCGCACCGTCGCGGTCTATGCCGAAGAGGACAAGCTGGGTCTGCATCGTTTCAAGGCGGATGAAGCCTACCGCATCGGTGAGGGTCTGGGTCCGGTGGCGGCGTATCTTTCGATCGAAGAGATTATCCGCGTGGCAAAGCTGTCAGGTGCCGATGCGATCCATCCGGGCTACGGGCTGCTCTCTGAAAATCCCGGGCTCGTGGATGCCTGCGAGGCGGAGGGAATTACCTTTATCGGGCCCAAAGCGGTTACGATGCGCGCGTTGGGCGACAAGGCCAGTGCACGGCGCGTCGCGGTCGAGGCGGGCGTGCCGGTGATCCCGGCAACGGATGTGCTCGGCGAGGATATGGATTTGATCCGCGCGCAGGCGTCCGAGATCGGCTATCCGATGATGCTCAAGGCGAGTTGGGGCGGCGGCGGACGCGGTATGCGCCCGATTGAAGCCGAAACAGAGCTCGCCGAAAAGGTTAAGGAAGGCCGCCGCGAGGCCGAAGCCGCCTTTGGCAATGGCGAGGGATATCTGGAAAAGATGATCACCCGTGCGCGCCATGTCGAGGTGCAGATTCTCGGCGACACGCATGGCAATATGTATCACCTATTCGAGCGCGATTGTTCCGTGCAGCGGCGCAATCAAAAGGTCGTCGAACGCGCCCCTGCCCCCTATCTGACCGATGCGCAACGCGCCGAAGTGTGCGAGCTGGGCTACAAGATCTGCAAACATGTCAATTACGAATGCGCGGGCACCGTGGAATTCCTGATGGATATGGATAGCGGCGCGTTTTACTTCATCGAGGTGAACCCGCG
>JBCCNY010000294.1:0-4615 GCA_039025595.1 Pseudomonadota bacterium
CCCGACATTGCAGTCTGCTCCACAGCAGAACACCTCGATCGGTCTGCAACAGGTGGCCAGCCTTGGTCTTGCGCCCGCGCCAGCGATCGCAGCGCTTTTGGTGACCGACGGTGCCTTGTGGTGGATGCTTGCCCTGGTTGGTCTAGCGCTGGCGGGGCTCACGGCTCTGGCGTCGCGTCTTCGTGGTGAGGCAAGCGCTTTGGTGATTGCCTTTACACTCGTGGCGCATTGCATCTTGTTCACAGCCGCATTTGCAGGCCATCCGTGGCAGATCGATTCTCATATGCTGTTCTTTGCGGTGCTTGCGATTGTAGCGACGCTTGGTAGCGTGCCCGCCCTGATCTTCGCAGCGGCGCTGGTGGCCTTGCATCATCTGTCTTTTGCATTTCTCTTGCCGCAACTCGTCTATCCAATTGCCAATTTCGGTGAAGCGCTGTTGAGAACGATCTTCCATGCGGCGATCGTTGTGCTCGAAGTATCCGTTCTGCTGCTCAGCATCCTGCGCAGGCAAAAAATCGAGAGCGCTCTATCAAAGGAACAGGCAGCTGCATCGGACCGCGCACTTGCGGCATCGCAGGCGGAGGCGCGCGCCGTAGATGCTCAGCAGCAGGCGAACGAGGTCGTAGAGATCTTCGGTCGGCACATGGATCAAATGGCTGGCGGTCGCATCAACGCCCCGATACCAAACCCGTTTAATGCGGCCTACGAACCGATGAGGGAAAACTTCAACAATCTCTGCGCATCGCTTGACGGATCATTGCGACTGGCGTCTGAGGCGTCAGAGGAATTTAGCGAAAAGTCCCAAGATGTGGCAGGGTCGGCGCGAGATCTGGCCGAACGTACAGAATCCCAAGCCGCGGCACTGACCGAGACGAGTGTGGCCCTACAAGAACTAAAGGGAGCCGTCGAGAAGAGCGCGTGCGACACCGAGAAAGCCAGCTCCAACACCCAGAAGGCTTTTGAAAACGCGCAACGCAACGGCGATGTCATGCGCTCCGCCATGGCTGCTATGGCTGAAATAGAAGGCTCTTCGAATGAAATATCGAAGATAATTTCGGTTATCGAAGAGATTTCCTTCCAAACTAACCTTTTGGCTCTGAACGCCGCGGTTGAGGCCGCGCGGGCGGGTGAAAGTGGTCGCGGTTTCGCCGTCGTTGCCGCCGAGGTCGGAACGCTCGCACAGCGCACCTCGGACGCGGCCAGCGAGGTTAAGACACTCATTGCATCGAGCACGGAGGAAGTTGCCCAGGGCGTTACATTGGTCAATCAGGCAGGCCATGCCCTGGGCGAAATCGTCATACAATCCTCCGAAGCGACAGAACTCATGCAAGGCATTGCCAGGACGGTGCGGGATCAGGCCGCCGCGATGTCCGAGATGGCGGATGCACTGAACAGTCTTGATGGTTCAACGCAAACCAATGCGGGTCTCGTGGACACGATGAAGTCGCTCAGCGGTGAGATGGACGACAAGGCGCGCTCACTGCGTCAGGCGATGGCTCACTATGACCTGTCTTTTGCGGCCGCGGGCTCATGGCAGGGGCAGGCCGCGTGATAAGATGGCAGAGACATTCGTGTCAAATCGATACCGGCCGATCGGATAGGCGGTATCTTAGCGGCTTGGTTGCGCAGGCAATGCGCAGCATCCTATCCCAACCTCTTAGGGCGCTGATCATCAATCCCCCGATCATGGCGTGGTCGCTTGATAGACCTTCGACGCGCGCGGGATTGTAGAAAAAGCGCATCGCTCGCCGCTCGGGTGTCGAGCCTTTCGAGCCGCCCTGGCAGACGCGAAAGAGGTAAGGGCCGATCTGCGTGATGGCTCCGTCGGGCAGATAGGTCTCTTTCGAATTGCTATAAGGCCTGTCGGGCCGGCACCGCTCCGCGCTCGGGTCATAGGGCGGCGCAGGATCACACGGCTCGGACTTGGTCGCAGCGGGCGAAAGGGCAGCGAAGAGCAAGCCCAAAGCGGCTGCGAGCCGCGAAATCCGCGTCCACAGTGAGCGCTTAAGCCGCGCCTTGATAGGCCCCATCCGCGCCCGGCGACGGAAAGGCTTTGCTGAAGGTCTGTTTGAGCGCGGCATCCAGATCAGCAAGTGTGACCGGCAGACCCAGATCCACTAGAGACGTCACGCCGTGGCTCTCAATGCCGCAGGGAACGATGCCATCAAAATGTGACAGATCAGGCTCCACATTTATGGCAAGACCGTGAAAGCTCACCCATTTGCGCAACCGCACGCCAATCGCGGCGATCTTATCCTCGCGGGGCTTGCCGTCAGCCAAAGGCGGCTTGTCGCCGCGTATAACCCAGACACCAACCCGACCTGCGCGAGTTTCACCGCGTATGTTAAAGGTAGCCAGAGTCGCGATGATCCAGCTCTCAAGCTGCTGAACAAAAGCCCGAACATCACGTCCGCGCCGGGTTAGATCAAGCATGACGTAGACCACACGCTGGCCGGGGCCGTGATAGGTGTATTGCCCGCCACGTCGTGCTTCGAAGACCGGGAAGCGATCGGGCTCGATCAGGTCCTTTGTGTTGGCGGACGTGCCCGCCGTGTAGAGAGCGGGATGTTCAAGCAACCATATCGCTTCATCGGCCTTGCCTGTGGCAATCGCATCGGCACGCTTTTCCATAAAGGCGCACGCATCCGGATAGTCGACCGGAGATGAGGATGTCAGCCACTCAACCATAGATCAGGCGTAACCTTGCCACATGCCGATCGCAATCATTTCTATTTTGTCAAACCTTGCACAGCGGGAATGCGAATTCCAACAAGCCTCTCGTGTCTCGTATGGTCAAAGTGCGGTAGGACAAATGATTTTTGGCAACACAGTCGCGATACTCAAAGAGGGGCCGATGATTTTTCAAGCAGGCCCTTCACAACGCGATCACCTTCGGCTAAGACGCGCCGGTCTATTGGCGTGCGGCCGTGGCGGAATTGGTAGACGCGCAGCGTTGAGGTCGCTGTGGGGTAACACCCGTGGAAGTTCGAGTCTTCTCGGCCGCACCAAAAGAATCAGAAATTACTATATAAAACAGTGCTTTCCGAAAATATTATTTTCCTTTATCCACCCTTTTAGTCACCTTTCGGTCAATGGTTCAGCTTCAATTCAGCTTTTCAGACCCGATCACTCAGAACACCCCAAACCGCCGATACGGCTTGCACCATTTGCCTTGGATAGTGCTCGGCGGCGCCTGGCAGACGGTGGGTGGGTGTTCCAGGTGTAACGAATGTCCGATGTGAGCCCATGTTTCCAAATTTCTGCCGCATGGCGAACGGCGGCTTCGGGTGTAATATATAGTGAAGAACCATTAGAAACGCCGAGGTTGAAACGGCGACTTCACAACTTGACCGCTAACAAGAAAGGAGCCTGCAATGAACGATGATGGTTACTTCGGTGAAGCGGTCGCAAAAACCTATGACAAACAACATGGCGGCCGCGATCCAAAGTTAATAGAACGAACTGTAGATTGCCTAAGGAGCCTGGCGGGCACCGGTGAAGTTCTAGAATTTGCCATAGGAACAGGACGCATCGCGCTGCCACTGCTCGCAAGCGGCTGCAAGGTTAAAGGCATTGAACTGTCCAACGCTATGGTGGCCGAGCTGCGCAAAAAAGAAAGCGGTGATCCCATAAAAGTTGAAATCGGAAACATGGTCTCCACGCAGATGCCAGGAGAATTTTCACTTGTTTACCTGGTCTTCAATACCATCGATAATCTTGTCACACAGGAAGCGCAGACTGCCTGCTTTCTGAACGCTGCGCGGCATTTGGTACCCGGTGGGCGGTTCCTGATCGAAACTCAAATACCGCCTGTTCAGCAGATCCCATTTGGCCAGACTAAGCTGGCATTTGCATGCAGTGAAGAACATGTCGGTGTCGATGAGTTCGATTTTGCCAGCCAAAAGTATACGTCAAACCACGTTTGGATGAATGCAGAAAAGCACGAGTTTCTATCGGTTCCATTTCGTTATGCGTGGCCAAGCGAAATGGACCTCATGGCCAAGCTTGCGGGGCTCGAATTGGAACATAGGTGGGCCGATTGGGAGCGTGCGCCTTTCAGCCACTTAAGTCAGTCGCACATATCAGTATGGCGAAAACTGGACGTTTGATTTCGCCAATTCTTCGGCAGGTTTAGCCTGCATTGCCGACCTTGCCCCGATTAACCCCCGCTTAACCACGCTCTGCCACCTTGCAGCGATGCCCTATTTCTCATTCTGCATATCCGCCGATCCCGAGCAGCCCGATATTGCCAGCGGCTATCTAAGAGCCATATAATTCGAAGATGCGCTAGTTAAGCTCGCAGATGATCGGGCGAACGTGTATTCGCTGTTTAGCATCTGTCGTAGTTCTTGGCCCCACTAGCCGTTAGCGTGTAAGTTCCTCCGCGTTGACCTGTATAGCACACAGAGCTGACAGAACTTGGTCTGGTGAATGAGGGCGTCGAACGAGAAGCGATGCGCTGTACCTCCGTACGCCACTCGCAAGCCAAACCGTCACCGTCTCTATCCAAATCATTTGGATCAGATACGGGCCCACCGGCCGCGAGGAAGAACTTTTGGGCAGATGCTCCGTTTGGAAAGTCGTCGCAATCATAGTCCGATCCGTTTTGAACGAG
>JBCCNY010000295.1:0-4588 GCA_039025595.1 Pseudomonadota bacterium
CGAAGCCAAGCCAACTCGCACAGATACCAAGGGCAAGTGAGGCACCAACTTGGGTCATGCGTCCCCTGCCTCTGCCCAGGACCGGGTGAAATGGTGCAGACGCAGCCCGGTCTTGTTGTAGGTGGAATAGGTCAGCAGGATTGCGCCCTCGCCATCATGGCGCAGGACAGGGTACCGCGCATGGACGTCACCCGTTTCAAGCTCGCGCAGGTGGTGCCAAACGCCGTCGCTTGGGCGAAAGCTCAAAAGGCTCAGGCGATTGCCGCCGGTGGGGTCGTCATTGGCGGCAACCAGTATTTGATCAGGCTCCAGCAAGAGCGCCGCCACCGGTGAATTCGTGTTTGCGAGACCCGCAGGCACCGCATGGCTCCAGCTCCGCCCCCCGTCTGCACTGCGGCTGATCAACAACTGACCCGACCCTGCGAGATCACGCAAGAAGGCGACTGCGTTCCCAGCATCAAGCGGCACGATCATAGGTTGGATGGGTTTACCAGGCCCGGTCAGTCGCGTTGTCTCGCGGACCCGGCCTTGCGCATCAAGGCGCGCGAAAAGGCTATAGCCGGTGCCCAATTCAAAATACGTGGGCAACCCCCGATCACCGTCCTCGAAAAGGACCAATGGCGATTTCACGAGATTGGAGCGGTTGAGAAAGGGCGAGAGGTTGAGTTTGCGCCCCATCTCCGGGCCGCCCGACCCAAAACGAACATCCGCAACTGACGCCATAGCCCACCCCCCGATGGAGACGATTGTCGCCAAAACCTCGCCCGGGCGCCCTGCCTCGACCGTATTGCCCAGAGTGACGACAAGCTGGCGCGGATCCATTGCCTGTCCCAATCCCGTGCGCGTCAGTCTCGCCTGTTTCGGACCTACAGACCATTTCGGCCCAAGGCGGTTCACTTGCACCGAGTAAACATCGACATCGGCTTGCGCTTCGGCGGAGCCCTCAAACCATAGCAGGCTAAGCGCATCCTCATTCCTGATCAAACAGGGCGCATGCGCCTGTCCGCTGGGGGCGCGATAGTCAAAAAGTGTCTCAAATACCGGTGCTTGCTGCTCCGGCGTCTCGGGAATGTCGGACAGCTTGAAGCGCCAGTCGAATGGCGTCTCTCGCGCGACTGTCCAGACGCTCAGACCCAAACTGAGCACCACCAGCCCTAGAATTACAACACTGCCCATATCCGTCCGCGACATCGCCTGTTTGCGCGATATTGGCCTCAGCCGGTTGGGCCGTCAAACATCTCAGCGGGACCAGCGGCCCGGCATATCTGATGGCGCCGAACCCGGCGCACGGATATTGCCCAGAAAAGACAGGGGCCCGTCCATCAAGCGCGTGGTCAGCGGCGCATTGCGAACACGGGCTTTGAGCTTTTCAAACTGCATGACCCCGGCGATTCGGCGATCCAGAAACTCCCACGTTGCCTCCTGTCCGGGCGTCTCATCACCCAGCCAGTAAAGTACGGTCGAGCCATAAACGCCCGACAGGATCGCACGTTTCGAATACCAATTCACATCTTGCGAGGTATCGCCGAGCGCGATCCAGATCCGATCCGCCGTGCCCCAGATCAGCCGCGCGCCGTCGCCAGCATATTGTGGCAGTGCAAAGAGCGTGGCACCCCGGCGCACGAGCTCTTTATCTTCGATGGCCTCAATCCGAAACCGCACGGCCGCCGCCACTTTTTCCGAGTAGCGCAGGTGGCTCAGATCCTCATCAAAGAGGCGCTTTTCCATCACGGCGTCGCCTTCTTCATGAAAGGCCACCGCCAGATCAACCGCACCGCGCGGACAGGCTGCCTTGGCCAAACCGGCGCTGATCCCGGCATCTGCTTGCGCCGCCTGAAAAGTCGCCTCCGTCCAACCGTCAAACGGCACATGCGGCTCGGCAGCCTGCAAAAGGGCGGCTTTCACATTTCCATCGGTCATACAATGCTCCTGTTGTGAAACTCTGCGGTGACTGGACAACCTAATTTGACTGCGCTAGAAGGCCACTTCCTGCACCTACTGCAACTCTAACTTGGAAAGGTGGTGACACCACATGCAGGTCAGTGTCCGCGACAATAATGTCGATCAGGCGTTGCGCGCGCTCAAGAAGAAATTGCAGCGCGAAGGCGTGTTTCGGGAAATGAAGCTCCGGCAACATTTCGAGAAACCGTCCGAGAAACGTGCCCGCGAGAAGGCCGAGGCCATTCGCCGCGCCCGCAAGCTCGCGCGCAAAAAGGCCCAGCGCGAAGGTCTGTTGTAAGACTTAAGCGCGCCAAACCGGCACTTTTGACGACCCCCGGGCCACGGCTTCGGGGGTATGTCGTTTTGGCTGCAGGCTAAAGCCGCAAATTTTTTCAGCATTCCCAGACTTCGTATCGCACCGAAACAGCCATTTTTATCAGGACTAAATCTTCAAAAAGTTTCACCTACCTGAAAGTCAGCCCAAGAGACGACAGTACTCTTTTTGATAGTTCCTCAGTTCGCTCACAAAGGTTCTTGCTTGTTCTACAGAATACAAGTTTTCCATTATGAAGACGAAATCATGGTTCTCAATAAAATGATACCCATCAGCACCAGACCTCTGTGATGGCGTCCTAACGTGTGGGTCGCTACCATCTTCATTCTTACGGATTCTGTAATTCGGCATTTCGTGTAATGCCATGTAAGGCTTGACAGTTCGAAAGCTAAAAAGCGCCGATTTCTGCCCTTCAGTATCGGTATCAAACGAAAAAAAGTACTCAGCCCGCGTTTGGTCGATGAGAATAATCTCAGTAAACCTGAGATCGAATTCGAAGCGTGAATGAAGAACAAATCCTTGGTCTTCAAACGTCTGAAACACTTGGGTTTGAACCATACAATCTTTCAGCAAAACAGATGTTTTTCTTTCGTCCGACCTGCTTGTACCTGCGTCCATTATTGACTGAGCTAGCTCAGATTGGGACGCAAAAGCGGAGATCGGAGTAAGTCCAATAAGAACGGCCGCGAACAGGAACTTCATCATCTCTTCAATCCCACCAAGGAGCTAAGGTTAATCTCCTATGACATTCGCGCGCAAGGTTAGTTTTGTCCGCACACCAGCACTCGCCACTCCCCTCCTCAACAACCAAGGTTGCCGATTGCGCGAGGCTGGCCTAGACCGGGACTAAACGACCTTGGGGAATAGCCAGATGACCAAGTTCGACAAGAAACTCCTGCCCAGACGCCACGTGACCGAAGGTCTCGAACGCGCGCCGCACAGATCATACATGTATGAGATGGGCTTGCAGGAATAGGAGATCTATCAGCCCATGATCGGTGTCGCGACCTGCTGGAACGAAGCCGCACCCGCAAACTCGCACGCAAAAAGACTCAGCGCGAAGATCTGTTGTAAGACTTAAGTGCGCCAAACCGGCACTTTTGACGACGCCCGGGCGCAAGCTTCGGGGGTTTGTCGTTTTGGCTTCCAAGGTAAGACTAAAGTCATGTTACCTTGTTTCCGATGTCAGTGTTGAGCTCGAAGAAGGCGTACTCTTTTGTCTGTTCAAGCAGACAAAGCGTTTGTATCGCTTTCGTGCGTTCAGGTGAACCGCATCAAACAGACCGGCCGTCAGCCGGTAAGATGGCGCGTTTTGGAATGCACATGCCTGCAACGTTGACCCAATGGTGTTGAATTTACACCCTCCAACGCGGGCACGGTGTGTCGCAAGCACAAACCCAAGGGCCGCCCGACAAGTCACTTAAAGCGGATCGCGACCAAGAATTTTGAGGGTCAGCGCTCGTCCCAGTCGCATCAAAGGGTAGAGAGTGGCCGCGACCTTGTCTGAACTCAGAAGCCTAGGCCAGCGTGACGAGCGCGAAAGAAACGCCACGGCGCGGGCGCCATGCAGTACATCGCCCTCGACATCAACGATCATGCCCTCGTTGAGGTTGAGTCTGTAGCTGTCAGCAATGGCACGGTCTTCCCGTGCATTGACAAGCTCGACTGTATAGTTTTCGCGCAACCGCATAAGACCCACATAGTTCGCACAAAACGGGCAATCGCCATCGTAGATGATCCGAAGCTGCTTCATCGCGATTGCATCCTCTCCGTGAAGGTTCGAACTGCGTTCGGATCTAGAAGCGCAAGATACAGCAGAATCATCGTGGCCGAATAAGTGTCAACCGGGAGCATAAGATAGAAGGTGGCGTGCATAGACAGCCCCACTGGTATAGCTACCTTGCGCCAGCGTTGCGAGAGGATTGCAAAGGCAAGAAAGTACTCAACAACCACGACGGCGATCGACATCGCCGCAAGGAGCATGGGCGACGTGAGAAAAACTTCGAGCACCCGTCCCGAGTAACTCCACAGAAAAATCTGCTCAAGCCGTTGACCGGAAATGAATGCCATATCGGTCTTGTCGACCGCGGTCCAAAAGTACAGCGCCGACATCTGAAGTGCGATCAGCCGTTGCCCCCAAAGCGTACCAAATTCGGGATCGCCGTAGCCGTCATTTTGCAGCTTGCGCCAACGATCGAATGAGTAGGATCTCCCGCAATCGGTTAGCGACAGAAAAATACAGCTCACTCCAAGGATGTACACGTGGTGATGGTTCCAACCCACCAGCCCGACCCCAGCTTGTGTGAGAGCGTA
>JBCCNY010000296.1:0-4469 GCA_039025595.1 Pseudomonadota bacterium
AGGCAATTGATGCAATTCGAGAACTGTCCAGCTATCTGGAACGTGTGTGTCATCGCCAGGATCTGGGCAAGGAAACACAGATTAAATCGATGTCTGATGATTTGAGTAGACTGGCCGATAAGTATGACAGGTCTACGGCCCATACCGATCTAGAAGTCGCATGGGTCGTTTGACGATATCCGATAATTCAACTCGATTTTTCGTGGCATTTGCGTACCGGCTTTGAAAACAAATCGCGCGCCTTAGACATAACTTTCCCTTTTGACTGATCGCCACTCTATTTTCAGAGATACTGAGTTTTGCGAGTTCTCGTGCAGGCATACTAAGCGGCAAACATGGGTCGTGTAGCGAGACGACGCCCGCCAAAAACACGTTTGAGCCTAACCTTCTAGATTCGGGTCAAAGCCACGCAAGCAGAAGAACGCCGGTCGGATCTCTCAAGTCTTAAGCAGCGATTCATGTTCCATGAAGCGACGCGTTAGAGGCGAGCGACCCTATTATGCAAAAAGAGCGAACGACGCCATTTTTAACGGTAGCGCCGGTTGAGCCAACGCTGCCAATCTGAACGCGACCCTCGATAGACGTTGATGTCCACGTCGCCCGTGACACCTGGCACAATACCAGTGCCCGTGTATTGCCAAAATGACCAGTGTTGACCGGGATAGGCTGCGTCAAGCGTTTTCGCGGTGGAGCGCAGCCAGAACTCTTCGTTCATCCGACCAATACCGGTCTCGCGATAGAATTCGATTGTCGTGTAAATAATTGGGCGCTGGCCATAGTGACGCTCAAGCATATCCATAAAGACGCGTGCCTGCCGACGGACTTCATGTCCGGGAGGACGCCGCGTGCATGTGGGTGAGAACGGATTCCATTCCAGGTCTAATACGGGCGGCAGCGCTTTTCCGCGACGCGGCACGTTTTGGATAAACCATCTCGCCTGAACCTCTGGCGGTGTACAGAAGTAATAAAAGTGGTAAGCTCCGCGCGCCAATCCGGCGTTTCGGCTCGTTCTCCAGTTGTCGCGAAATCTCGGGTCGAGCAAGTCTCCACCCTCCGTCGCCTTTATGAAAGCAAACTCGATCCCTGCGCGCCGGACCTTCCGCCAGTCGATCTGGTCCTGGAAGCGCGCCACATCCAGACCATGCACCGGGTAGGACCATGGCGGACGCGCGTTCCAATCGACGGGATCACTATCACCAAATCGCGGGGAGCTTGCGGAAAATGCCTCTGCGCCGCGGGTCTCGGCTACAGCTGAGCCAAGTGTAAGCAGGAGAGCCACCAGGGTGGGCGCGCCTCGGAAAATCTCAACGCCGTACAGCCCTAACGACCAGATTGTTGGCCGGCATTTCGATCTGCTCCAGCTCATCAAGGCCTGCCTCCTGCATGCAACGCATTATGTCACCGCAATCCTTGTAGCCGATCTCTGGATTGGCGGCGCGCAACTGCGCATCAAATGCGCGGTCGCCTGCCGATTTTGCCTCGCCCTCGCGAAGAAAAGGACCGTAGATCAGGAGCACGCCATCTGTCTGCAAGGCTTGGGCCGCCTCTGACACGATTGTTTCGGCCTGCGCGATTGTGATGAGGTGAAGAAGGTTGACCACAAGGATCAAATCAAATGTGGCTGCGCGCGATCCCCAGCCCGGTTGAGTTGCATCAAGGATATCCGGAGGTAACAGATTGTCGCAGCCCGCGCCAGCGCGCCAGGCCTCGATGCTCTCCAACCGCATGGTATCGACCTCGGTAGGCTGCCAGATCAGGCCAGGCAGGTCGCGCGCAAAGCGTGCTACATGCTGACCTGTCCCGCTTGCAAGTTCGAGGGCTCGGCCGGTTGCGGGCGCATAGCTTTGTAAAACAGATGAAATCGCCTGTGCATTCCGCTCGGCCGCTGGCGCATGCAGGCGCCCGTCATCTCCTGATACAGCGCAAGAAACATTCGGTGGCAGGTCGGATGACGGCATGTCAAAACTCTGTTCGGCTCATGGACTTTCGGTGGCAGACACGCTTCTCAGGCAGAGATCCGAAGCATTTCACTCGAATTGTTTCTCAAAAACACACCTTTTCCACATTTTAACCGTATATGCGTCGCACTTATTACCAAAGCTAAACCTTGCTGAGGTGTTGGGAGCACATAATGGGCTACGTTAAAGAGATTACCGCGCAAGCCAAGATGGACCGCAGATATCTGACCGGGATTTGCGGAGAAGTGAATGTTCGCACACCGCTGGGCGGTCGCCGCGTCGAGATGCTGCATACGGGCGATATGGTCGTGACCCGCAACAACGGGTTGCAACCGGTCCGTATGATCTGGACATGGACCGCAACGGCGCAAGAGATCAACGACCATCCCGACTTAGCACCCATCCGTTTTCGACCCCGCGCGATCGGCCCTATGATGCCACAGCGCGATCTGCGCATTGCCTGCGGACACCGTATTCTTGTTCCGGGCTATCGGATAGAAGGTGTCGAAGATAACCAGAACTGCTTGATGCGTGTCGACAGCTTTGCCGCTGCAAGCGACAGCGCTTTTGCGGATCGATCAGATACCCCGATCACATTCTACAATCTGGTCTTTGACCAGCATGAGATCATCACCGCGGAGGGCCTCCCGATAGAGACGTTCAGACCATCGCCAAAGGCCATGGACCTGCTCGACCTTTCTTCCCGTGAAACACTCAAAGGTCTCTTTCCCGAACTGGCGCGTCGCCGCTGCGCGTATCCGAGCTTGCCGCATCCGGTGGCCAAGTCCCGCGCCTATCGTAACGATCCGCTCTGACCCATAAGAGATAAAAAACGCCCCTACCTGTCCATAGGCGGGGCGTTTTGTGTTGGCACAAGCGTCAGTTGGGGATCTCGGACGTGAGGCCTTCAACATAAAAGTCGAGACCGAGTAGCGCACCGTCGTCGGCGACCTCACCGTCGCCGAGCCAGGACGTGCCATCCTGTTTATTGATCGGCCCTGTGAAAGGGTGATACTCGCCCGCTGCGATCGCGGCCTTCATGGCCAGAGCCTCTTCTTTCACGTCGGCTGGAACCGCGTCGGTAATCTCGCCAATACCGACCATACCTGTGTCTATGCCATCCCAGGTGGCGACGCTTTCCCACGTGCCGTCGATCACGGCCTGGGTCCGGTCCACATAGTAGGGCGCCCAGTTATCGATGATTGAACTGACACGGGGGAGGGGGGCATATTCGGCCATATCCGAGGCCTGTCCAAAGGTGATGATATCACCAGCCGCCTCGGCAGCAGCCTGTGGGGCGGTGGAATCCGTGTGCTGCAAAATCACATCAGCGCCCTGTTCAATCAGAGCGTTCGCCGCATCTGCCTCCTTGGCGGGGTCGAACCACGTATAGACCCAGATGATCTTGAACTCGACATCGGGGTTCACTTTTGTGGCATGCAGATAGGCCGCATTAATGCCTCGGATCACTTCCGGGATGGGATAGGAGGCAATGTAGCCGATGATGTTTGACTCCGTCATCTTGCCCGCGATGTGGCCCTGGATCGCGCGTCCTTCATAGAACCGCGCGGAATAGGTCGACAGGTTGTCGGCCATCTTGTAGCCGGTTGCATGTTCGAATTTCACATCCGGAAACTTCGCGGCAACATTGACCGTCGGGTCCATGAACCCGAACGATGTGGTGAAAATCAGGTCCGCCCCCTGAAGCGCCATTTGCGTGATCGCGCGCTCCGCATCCGCGCCTTCGGCCACATTTTCCTGAAATACGGTTTCGACGGCGTCACCGAAATGCGCCTCAACCGCAAGCCGGCCCTGATCATGCTCATAGGTCCAGCCGCCATCGCCCACCGGGCCGACATAGATAAAGCCAACCTTGGTGGCGTCCTCTGCCATCGCCGTCGCAGCGAAGCCTATGGCGAGGCTGACACCTCCCAGAATGCGTCTTAATGACATCGCAAGTCTCTCCCTTTGTTTTTCTCAATCCCGCGCCGCATGGACCCGCTATTGCGTCGCGTGGAATGGCCGGCCAAGTGAGCCGGGCGCGCGGGATTTATCCGACGACATCAGGACAAGCACAAGGATCGTCACAACGTATGGCGACATCGAGAGATATTCGACCGGGATCGGGACACCAGCTGCCTGCAAATTAAGCTGTAGCACGCTGATCCCGCCATAAAGCCAGGCGCCGTGCAAGATACGGCCGGCCTTCCAGCTGGCAAAGACAACGAGTGCCAGCGCGATCCAGCCTGCGCCAGCGGTCATGCCTTCGGTCCATTGCGGGACCCGAACAAGGCTGAGATATGCCCCGCCCAATCCCGCGCAGGCCCCGCCAAATAAGATCGCGTGAACCCGTACGCGCACCACCTTGTAGCCCAAAGCATGCGCCGCCTCGTGGTTTTCGCCTACCGCGCGCAGGATCAAGCCGGCACGGCTATAGCGCAGCATCGCCCAGACGCCCGCGACAAGGCCCAGCGAGAGATAAACCATCAGATCGTGGGAAAAGAGGACGCG
>JBCCNY010000297.1:0-4458 GCA_039025595.1 Pseudomonadota bacterium
GCCGCGACGGTGAACGGTCTCTTGGCCGAAGAGGTCAAGCTGCATGTGGGTGTTTGCGCCGAGGCGGGCATTTCAAAAGAAGACCTCTTCGCGACCGTCGAGCGCGAGGAGAACATGGCCTACACGCGGTATGTGATGGATGCAGGCTTTTCCGGTGATTTCCCGACCCTTCTGGCAGCCCTTGCGCCTTGTGTTCTGGGATATGGCGAGATCGGGGCGCGGCTCACACAGGAGAAAACGTCAAAGACCTATTCCGACTGGATCGCGACTTATGGCGGGCATGACTACCAGACGAGCTGTGCGACAGTCGGCGCGCTGCTGGAGGATGCGCTTGTCTACCGGTATGGCGAAAACTACGACACGCTGCCCGTCTGGGAGCATTTAAGCGACACGTTCCTCGCCGCCACGCGACTGGAAGTGGGCTTCTGGCAGATGGGCCTCACACCGTGACCCCTGCCCCGGCGCTTCGGATCCGTGGCTCAGCGCATCTGCCAGAGGCGGCGCTTTTCGACGCGCTTGATCTGAAGCTCACTCCCGGACGCTGGACCTGTCTTTTGGGCCCCTCTGGCGTGGGCAAGTCAACCATTCTGAGGCTCATTGCCGGATTGAAAGTAGGCGCAATCTTCGACGGTGAAATCACGTCTGAGCCTCGCCAGAGCATCGACGACAACGTGGCCTATATGGCGCAGGAGGATCTTTTGCTGCCCTGGGCCAGTGTCCGGGACAACGTGGCCTTGGGCGCGCGCCTGCGCGGCGAAACGCTGAACACGGACAGACTGGAGCAGCTGCTGCACCGGGTCGGTTTAGCGGAGATGGCGCATCGAAAACCGCGCACATTATCAGGTGGACAACGCCAGCGCGCGGCACTCGCGCGGACGCTGATGGAGGACAAGCCGCTGGTGCTGCTCGATGAACCCTTTTCAGCATTGGATGCGCGAACGCGGTCAGACATGCAGGATCTCGCCTATTCGCTGCTCGCCGGACGCACCGTCTTGCTGGTGACGCACGATCCCGGCGAAGCGGCGCGTCTCGCCCACAAAATCGTTGTGATGTCAGAGCAAGGTCTGGCCGAGTTGGACCCGCCACCGGGTGAAGCGCCGCGCGCCGTGGATGACCCGGAGATGCTCGCCGCTCAAGGACGATTGATGGCGCGGTTGAGAGAGCGCGTCTGATGCGGATTGTTGCAGGACTTGCAGCGACACTCTTTGCTCTGGCGCTTTGGCAGGGCATCGTCATGCTGACTGGCGTTCCAAGGTTCATCCTGCCCGGTCCGGAGCTGGTCGCGCAGACCTGGTGGAGCAGCCGCGCCTTGATCGCCGATCACGCTCTGGACACGCTGACAGCCATTATCCTTGGTCTTGGGCTGGGGGCGAGCCTTGGCATCGCGGTAGCGCTCGCGCTGGCCATGTCGCAACGCGCGCGCACCTTCGTGCAACCGCTGCTCATTTTCTCGCAAACGCTGCCGGTTTTCGCCCTTGCACCTCTGCTGACACTCTGGTTGGGATTTGGCATGGGCTCGAAGGTGGCGATGGCCGTGCTTTTGGTTTTCTTTCCCGTCGCCTCTGCTTTCCTTGACGGTTTGTTAAGGACACCGAACGGCTATCTCGACCTCGCCAACACGATGCAGGCTCGGCCATTGGCTGTGCTGTGGCATATCCGCATTCCCGCGGCCCTTCCGGCCCTCGCCTCTGGCCTGCGACTATCGGCCGTCTACGCGCCGATCGGCGCTGTGATCGGTGAATGGGTTGGCTCCAGCCAGGGTCTGGGTTATCTCATGCTGCTCGCCAATGGGCGTTCAAAGACCGATCTCATGTTTGCCGCGCTTTTCACGCTCTCGATCCTGTCGATCATTCTCTACTACGCGGTCAAGGCTGCAACGGAACCCTGGTCTCGCCAGGCGCGTCACAGCGGCTAGAGCATGCAAGCCGGAACTTTGCCACTAATCAGTCTCCCCTTTTTGTTTAGATCCTCTGCGCCCAAAAACAGCCTTGATCCACGATTGACGAACAGGCACCACGTCTCGATCGAGTCCCATTTTTAGTTGTGGAATAAAAACACACAAGTTACTACGCCAACCAAGATGAACGACAGCGATACCCCGGCAATCATGCGCGTTTTGCGTGGTTTACTCAGGCCGCTTGTGCGCCTGATGATCGCGCGTGGTGTTACTGCACCCACGCTGTATCCTCTGTTGAAATCGGTTTATGTCGAAGTGGCGTTTCGCGATTTCCGGATTGACGAGGCACCTCCGACGGATAGTCGTGTCTCGCTTCTGACAGGCGTACATCGACGTGACGTTCGGGCCATTCTCTCGGACACTGATGATAATTGGCAAAGCGCGAGAACCAGAACTGTGACTTTTGCCACTGTGCTGGGCCAGTGGATTGCGCGGCCAGAATACCAGAATGCCGATGGAACACCCCGGTTACTGCCGCGCAGCGGCGCGCCGGGCCTCGATTTCGAAAGTCTCGTTCAGGATGTCAGCCGCGATATTCGGCCACGGACGGTTCTCGATGAACTTCTGCGCCAAGGTTTGGTTGAGGAGACCGACAAAAACCTTCTACGGGTCACAGCCAATGCGATATCCGGTCCTGTCTCGGATGAGGACAAGGTGGTGTTTTTTGCCGCCAATGTGGGTGATCATCTTGCCGCGGCGGCAGAAAACCTGATCACTGAACCGGCCCCCTTTCTCGAGCGAGCGGTGTTTTACAATCGCCTGACTTCTGAGGCCGTGGATGAGATCGAGGCACTGGCACGTCAGAAGGCGCAGGTCTTGCTGGAAGACCTCAATACGACAAGCAGCCGCCATCAGCGCGAAAGCGCCGAAGACGAGACGGCGCAGGAAAGATACCGGTTTGGCGTTTACTTCTATCGGGAGCGCGCGCAGGAGGCTGATCCTGTGGCTCCGCCGGACGCGACAGAGGATCAGGATCGTTGAGGCAAACCAGTCGAAGAAGTGCTCTGGCGCTGTTGGGCGCGACCGCGCTCACGTCGTGCGCGACGCCCCAAATTGTCAGCCGGGATACCCCTGATCCTTTCGAAGGTGGCATCGGCGGAACCGGAATCGTCGGACTTTTGACGGATTTCGGCAGCTTGATTGTGAATGGGCTTCGGATCGAGTTGACAGGGCAGACGCAGATCTTCGACACGTTCGGCCAGGTGAGCGAGAGCGCGCTTGCCCCGGGACAGTCCCTCACGATCTATGCCATTCGCGACCGCGATGCGATCGTGGCGCGCCGCGTAGACATCAACCATGCGTTGATCGGCACACTGGACGGGGGCGCCAATGGGCCGAGCGTCAACGGTGTGCCTTTAGAGATTGAGCCCAACGCGCCAGTGCGCCTGACGTCCGGCCAACGGATTGCGGTCAGCGGGCTATGGGCAACCGATCGCCTGATCGTCAGCCGGATCGATGCCGCCCGCGACGGCCCGGACGTGGTGGCCGGAACGCTCGTCGAAGTACCAGCTGCGACGACATTGCAGATCGGCGGCGCGATGCTGCAAGGCGTTCCCAACGGCAACCGCGCCGGAGACTACACAATCGCCTTTGGAACCGGGAATACCTCTGGCATAGAGGTGGCGCAAATCAAACAGGGCCGGTTCACAGGTGCCTCTGATCTGCGTCAGCTTTCCGTCGAAGGATATCTGGAACCCATCAATCCCAACCCGGGCTACCGCGTGGCAGGTTTGGGCCACAGCTTCGGCCGCAATCTGCGCCTCGCGCCTCTCGATGGGCAGCGCGCGGTCTATTTCGGCAGCTACGACGGGCTCTTTCAGGCAAACTTGGGGTTTGTCTTACCGCAAGATTATGAACGCCGGCGATCGCTCTTACGCATGGGGTACGCGGACGGGTTTGATGGACAGATCTTGCGCCTTTGAGAACGGCTCAACCAAATCTCAAACGCCGTAATAGTCGCGATACCAATCCACGAAACGCGCGACGCCCGTCTCCAGGTCAGTCTGGGGCGCATAGCCGGTGAGAATGCGCAACAGGCTCGCATCCGCCCAGGTGGCGGGTACATCGCCGGGCTGCATCTCCATCATGTTTTTTTTCGCCTTGCGCCCCAGCGTTTTCTCCAGCGCGGCAATAAATGCCATCAAGGCCACGGGTTCCGAATTGCCGATATTGACAACACGGTAAGGCGCCACAGCGGACAGGTTGTCGCCCGGGATAGCTGGGTCTGTTGCATCAGGTGCGGGTGGCACGGCATCGATCAACCGGCGGATGCCCTCCACCAGATCATCGATATAAGTGAAGTCCCGCTGCATCTCACCGTGGTTATAAACATCGATCGGCAGGCCTTCGGTGATCGCGCGGGTGAACTTGAACAAGGCCATATCAGGCCGCCCCCAGGGGCCATAGACGGTGAAAAACCGAAACATCGTAATCGGCGTACCGTAAAGATGCGCATAGGAATGCGCCATCGCCTCATTCGCTTTCTTGGTCGCCGCGTAAAA
>JBCCNY010000298.1:0-4454 GCA_039025595.1 Pseudomonadota bacterium
GATGGGCACTTTAGCTAACCAGATTAATGAACCCATCGTGTTACCCCTCCCAATTCGCCGTGAAGGATGTCAAGCTCCACCAACGCGTTGCTTCTACCTTGTCCGTCCTTTTGCGACCAGTCAAGGCGAGGCGTGAAAACTCGCTGAATTGCTGGTGGAGGATCGTCGACAGCGTCGTAGCGCGTGACAATATCCTCGGCCACCACTTCACTTACAATCATCGCATCCGTGCTGTCCCGCTGGGCGGGGCGCATCCCTGCGTGCACCAATACGAATGGAAGGGCTTCGTCCACTTGAACGAGGCGCGCACCAGGCGGCATCTGCACCGTGTCTACCTGTACGGCACCATTCGCAGGTTTTGATCGGATCCGCTGGCCAATTGCAGAATATGTGGGACGGATAAAATTGTCGCGCTCGTACATAGTCGTGACGACGCCGATATCGTTGTCCATTTGTGCCAGTCGTCGCCTGTTCCTCCAAATGTACTCATTCTGGAACAAGTCGACCGCCATCGTCGGGGGCCACTCAGATTTCTCCTCGAGCACCACTGGCACTGATGAGATTTTCGCCGCGGGGTTATCACCAGAAGATACAAATACATTCGATGCAAAAGACACAGTGCAGGAATTCTCCAAGCGGGGCATACCACGTCGCGCGCCGACGAAGAAATTGCGATAGAAACCTATCCGGGTATTGGTGTTACGAACCAACGGGCCGAACCTGTGATCGCCTCGCTCGGTATCAAACAGCTGAAATCCGATCAAACAGTCGACGAGGCAGACTTGATCGCTGACGGTATTATTAAAGGACATCATTTCATCGACGCTGTTTGCCCCAGAACAGTTCTGAAAACGGGCTTTAGTTACATTGTCCACTTGCCAACTGTCGCCAGGCACAGATTTCCCGCCCCTAAAAGCAAGATGCATGAACAATTGCTCGCTTGCCTGCCGCGCTTGGAATGTATGACCCCAAATTTCAATGGGCCCAGGCGCTGTTTGGCCTGCAACTATGGTTCGATTCTGGTTGGCGCGTAGAATATGGCCACCTAGATCGATGCGACCAGAAACATCAAAGACAACAACGCGATACACACTCTCTGGAATATCGGCCCGTTGCAACGCCTCCCGGAGCGAGCCGGCACCGTGCGTATTCAAGTTTGTTACGCGCACTATTTCTACTTCGACGTCATGCGGCACGTTCCAACCGGCAATTTCGTCTGGGTTGGCCGATTTGGAAGAAGGATGCATTTCGAGCGCATCCGATGTCGCTGCCAACCCTCTCGGGATGCCAAATAGCGCAACACCAGCCGTGCCAGCGCCCCCACTCAAAAATACACGTCGTTTCATAAGCCACCCTCAAAGCAGGCTTGTACCTTTTGTTTAGAATTCGAAAAAAATCGCAGACTGTCTAGCCCCCTTTTCCGTATCACTAGTTTGGGTATTCTACAATTAGGTCTCTGGGACGCGTGGATTGCTTTACGTATGCGGACATTGAGAATCTGGCCTTCGCTAACGCAGCATGCATTCGCATTTGCGGCGTTTCTTTGTCACGATGCTGCATACTTTGTCGAAGTGGTCACTTGTGGGGCTCGATCTGACTCGCGCCGAGACTGTACTTTCGCTTCTGCTTGATCCGCCGACTTGGACGCGGACAAGTTCGGGTGCATTGACTTTTTCAGTGGTCTTCTGATCAGGAAAATTCGGCCCCGAATATGAATTGCTCGGGAGAATTAGAGGCCATTGCCAATAGTGTACATGTTATACATTCGTCATCCTGTGCCTCGCTCGATTGCACTTTCGCTTTTCCAATCTCCTAGCTTCAAAAACCAAGAGCGTTGACTCGTCGAAAGCCCGTTACCTATGGTATAAGTATGAACAGGTTTGAACATGAGAATACAGGTAATGACCTGATAGGTGCAACCAAGTCCGCGAGAATCGCGAACGTGCTTGAGGTCGAGATCCGATCTGGCACAATTAGCAAAGGCGATGCGCTGGCAAGCGAAAGCGCATTGGTTAAGCGGTTCTCTGTTAGCCGAAACACCGTTCGAAAGAGCCTTGAGATCCTGAGCGACAAGGGCCTGATCACCACCAAAAGCGGCTTGGGCTCTTTTGTCACCTATGGCGGTCAGATGATTGATGATCGCCGTGGATGGAGCGTCGCTCTCTCTGAAAGCGCGGATTCGCTGGGCACCAGAGTGCTGCGCATTGAGCGGGCACATATGGATTTCGAAGATGCACCGGCGGACGCCAAGACAGATTGCCTCTTTGTGGATCGGCTACGGTTTCATGCCGCAACGGGTGTTGCGGTGTCGCTTGAGCGAAGCCGGGTGATCTGGCGGTCCGGGTTTGAGAACATTTTGAGCGACGGCCTGAAGAACGGTTCGTTGACGGACACATTGCGCTCGAAAGGTCTGGTTGTGGCGAGCGGTGATGAATGGGCAAACGTGCTGCCGTCATTGTCCGCTGACGATGCGCAAATTTTGGGGCGGAGAGTTGGGGAACCGATGCTGCTTCTCCGGCGCCTGACCCGCGCTGCCGACGGGATGTCTATCGAGTATATTAAGAGTCTCCTGGATCCGCATCGTTTTGGCCTCCACATGAGGTTTTGAGAAGAAATGCAAGGTGACGTCCCAATCTTTGACCGAGCGCATGGCACGCTGATGGGTGCGGCCATAGGCGACGCGCTTGGCATGCCGTCGCAGACTTTGCCCGTAGATCAGATCAAGGCGCGTTACGGCCAGATAACTGATTTTGTCGCCCCGTATGACAATCACCCGGTCTCGCACGGGCTGCATGCGGGTCAGGTGACCGATGACACCGAACAAACCCTGCTTTTGGCCCGACGTTTGATTTTAGGCCAAGGGCAGATTGACGACGCAGAGCTGGCAAAGGATCTGCTTAGTTGGGAAGCGCAGGTCAAAGACCGTGGGCTGCTGGATTTGCTTGGGCCGTCTTCGAAGGCCGCGCTAGACGCGATGTTGTCGGGGACGCCGATTACTGAGACAGGTCGCAACGGTACGACGAACGGTGCCGCAATGCGCATCACTCCGATTGGGATCGCATTTCGTGTCGAACCAATTTCCGACTTTGTCGATGAGGTGCAGTCGGCCTGTCGTCTGACCCATAACACTAGAGAAGCGATTGCCGCAGCTGCGGCGGTTGCGGCAGTGGTCAGCGCCGGCCTTGAAGGCCGCGGTCTTGAGGCGGCGCTAGAGGCGGCTTTGAAGGCGGCTGAAGAAGGGCAACGTCGTGGATACTCCGTTGGCGATGCTGCAATGGCGGATCGGATCAGAGACGCGCTGACGTTTGCAGGCCAATGCCAGACCGCGGCCGATCTCGCGAAAGTAACGGGAACATCCGTTGCGTCTCATGAGTCTGTGGCGGCCGCTTTCGGACTCGTCCGCATGGCCAAAGGTGACCCTTGGCAAGCCGCTCTGATGGCAGCCAACATTGGCGACGATACTGACACTATCGGTTCGATCTGCTGCGCCATGGCCGGTGCATGCGCAGGAATCAACGCGTTTCCCGCCAGCGCCGTCAAAACGGTGAATTCGGTCAACACGCTTCAGTTAAAAGAGATAGCATACGCGCTTCTCGCATTGCGCGATGTTGCGACATCAAAGCATCAACGCGTAGGGGCCGGAGAATGAGCACTCGTTTGCTGCAATTGTCAGGCGTTGTTGTGGACCTTCTCTACGACGTTGAGGCTGTACCGTCTGCTGGAGAAGAGGCGATCGTCAACGGGTTTTCAATAACGCCAGGCGGCGGGTTTAACGCTATGGTTGCCGCCAAGCGCGCAGGCATGGAGGTGAGCTATGGCGGAGGGCTTGGGACCGGTCCGTTTGCTCGGACCGTTCGCGAGGGGCTGAACCAGCAAGCGATCCCCTTTTTGCGACCTCAAGACACTGAGCGAGACCAAGGGTGCTGCACGGTGATGATCGATCGTTCAGGTGAACGCACGTTTGTCGCAAGCGATGGAGCGGAAGGCCATGCGACGATGGAGGAAATCTCGAAGCTGACGGCATTGAATTTCGACTGGATACTGCTGTCAGGTTACGCTCTGCATTACCAAGGGTCCTGTGGGGCTATGCAGCAATGGCTTCAAAGCGATGCACCCGTCGCCAATCTCGCCTTCGATCCTTCGCCTGTCGTCGCGGCGCTACCGTCCGATGCGCTTGCCGCCGCGTGCAAAAAGGCAACCTGGATCAGCGCGAATGTTCGCGAAGCGGCTGTATTGACAGGAACGACTGACGCGCATGAAGCGGCAAAGACACTTGCTGCAAAGATGCCAGATCACGGTGGCGCCGTCGTCCGGCACGGCAAACATGGCTGCATCATTGCGACACATGATTTTTGTGAGAGCATTGCGGCATTCGAGGTTACCCCCGTTGACACCAACGGGGCGGGCGACGCGCATCTAGGTAGCTTCATTGCCCGACTGGCGGCGGGTGACAC
>JBCCNY010000299.1:0-4434 GCA_039025595.1 Pseudomonadota bacterium
CATCCGGCGCCGCCGCCTTGATGTTGCGCGCGATATAGTCGCCGCCGATAATATCGAGAATGAGGCTCGCCGCGCCCGCCTCCCGGGTCGCGGCCACGAAATCTTCGGATTTGTAGTCAATCGCGCGTTCCGCCCCGAGGCCCCGCACATAATCCGCATCTTCAGAAGAGCAGGTGGTCAGAACCCGCATGCCCATCTGGCGGCCCAATTGGATGGCCGTTGATCCGATGCCGCCCGCGCCGCCATGCACCAAAAGCACTTGGCCCTCTTTCGGCGTATGATCGAGAAACAGGTTGCTCCAGCACGTGAAAAACGTCTCGCAGAGACCTGCCGCGTCAACCAGATCCACGCCACCCGGCACAGGAAGGCAATGGCTGGCATCGACCGCAACATATTCCGCGTAGCCGCCGCCGTTGGTGAGCGCGCAAATGGGATCGTGGTCCGCCCAACCCGTCACAGCCTCGCCGAGCGCTGCGACGTGTCCGGAGACTTCGAGCCCCAGAAGATCGCTTGCGCCCTTGGGCGGCGGATAGAGCCCTTTGCGTTGCATGATATCGGGCCCGTTCACCCCGGCAGCAGCCACCTTGATCACCACCTCGCCCGGCGCGGGCTGCGGCACAGGACGCGTTCCCAGCGCCAGCACATCCGGCCCGCCGGGTTCAGAGATTTCTACAACGCTCATTGTCTCTGGCAGCATCGGTGCTCTCCTTTTGCTCGGGCGCAGATGCGCATAGCGGCGCGCGATATTCAACACTTGGGTCTGTTCTTTACCGCCGCGCCGCGCTATCTGCCCCAGTCACAGCGGAAAGATCAAAAGGGACAATGATGGCGTATAAAATCCTGATCCTCGGAGCCTCCTATGGCTCGCTACTGGGCACCAAGCTTGCCATGGCAGGTCACGATGTCGATCTTGTCTGCCGCCAGGCAACGGCCGATCTGATTAATGCGGAAGGCACCGAGGTGCGCATCAAGCTCAAGGGAGAGGACGCGCATCGCTCGATCTTTTCACGCGATTTACCGGGGAAGGTGGGCGCGCTAACACCCGAAGAGGTCGATCCCGGTCAGTATGATATGGTCGGTCTCGCGATGCAGGAGCCACAATATGGCGCCCTGCGCGAGTTGATGGGCAAGATCGCGGCCGCCCACGTACCGTGCCTGTCAATCATGAATATGCCGCCGCTGCCTTATCTCAAGCGCATTCCCCAATTGCGGGATGCCGATCTTTCGGCGGCTTTTTCAGATGCGTCAGTCTGGGACGGGTTCGATCCCGATCTCGTCACGCTGTGCAGCCCCGACCCGCAGGCCTTCCGCCCGCCAGAAGAGAAGGCGAATGTGCTTTTTGTGGGGCTTCCAACCAACTTCAAAGCCGCTCGCTTCCCCGATCCCGCGCATAACGAAATACTCGATAATCTGGAGGCCGACATTGCCGCGGTCACGCTTGATGGCAAGGATGTGCCGGTGAAACTGCGCGCCTTTGACTCGCTTTTTGTGCCGCTGGCCAAATGGTCGATGCTGCTCACGGGCAACTATCGTTGCATCACCGCCGGTGAGCCGCGCCCGATCAAAGAGGCCGTGCATGGGGATCCGGAGCTGGCGCGCGATGTCTATGGCTTCGTCTTCAAACTGGCCGAGGATCTGGGCGCGGACGCGGCCGATCTGGTCCCGTTTGAGAAATACGCTGCGGCGGCCGAAAACCTGTTGAAGCCATCCTCGGCGGCGCGGGCCGTGGCTGCGGGATCCACCAATATCGAACGGGTCGACCGTCTCGTGCAACAGATTTCCAAGGCACGGGATATGCACCATTCCGAGGTGGATGCGACTGTGGCTCAGGTCGATGCCCGGTTGGAGGAGAACCGCGCCAAGGCCGGGTGAGGTCCGCGGCACTTCAGACGTTTACTCGCGTGTATGACACTGGCACTTTAAAACCAGCTATTGAGATGCAGAAAAGAGGAGGGGTCGGTGAGCCGTTTATGGGTAACGCTTGGAGCGTGGTTACTCATGGGCGTCTTCACATCTCTCGCCGCGCAAGCACAGACGGCGCCGCCCTCCGCCGATCAGTCCGATCCCAAAGTTATGGGCTGGATGCAGGGGTTTCCTCCGCCCGACGACAAACTGATCACCCAGCCTGACAGCAATTACTTCAGCTTCCCCAAACTCAGGTGGTCCGTCTGTCATTTGCGAGAGTTTCTTCCGACGGAACAGATTTCGCGTGGTCTCGGCGCACCGATGCCGCTCTCGTATCCGTCGCCGGCTGAGCTTGCGGATCTGAGATCCGATATAGACGCCTTGACCTTCGTGCCGATGAACAGCGCGGACCCCATGACATGGGAACAATCGCTGTCGGAAAACTACACTGACGGAATGCTGATCCTGCATCGCGGTGAGGTTGTCTACGAACGCTATTTCGGTTGCCTCGAGGAGGGTGGCAAGCACGCGATCATGTCGATGACCAAGTCGATCACAGGGCTTCTTGCGGAGATTCTGGTGGCAGAAGGCGTGCTTGATGACACCCTGCTTGTTCGTGACGTCATCCCTGAAATCGGCACCAGCGCCTTTGCAACGGCGCGTGTGCGCGAGGTCGTGAATATGACAACCGGCGTGCAATACTCCGAAGACTACTCAGACCCCAGTGCCGACATATGGCTATACTCCGCTGCCGCTAGCCCGCTGCCAAAGCCCGAAGGCTATGAGGGGCCGGACGGGTATTGGGAGTACCTCCAGCAAGTCAGCGCCGACGGTGCGCATGGAGAGGCCTTTCACTACAAGACCATCAATTCGGACATGCTGGGTTGGATCATCAGCCGCGTAACAGGCAAGGCGGTGACCGATCTGGCCTCAGAACGCCTTTGGAGCCGGATGGGTGCCGAGCAAGACGCCTACCAAACCGTTGACGGCAAGGGGGTGCCATTTGCGGGTGGCGGTATCTCGGCTGGCCTGCGCGATCTGGGACGGTTGGGTCAACTTTTGCTGGATGAAGGCGCTGCCGCCGATGGCACTCGGCTTTTTCCAGCGGAGGTCGTGGCGAAGATCCGTGAAGGCGGCGATCCATCGAAATTCGATGGCTACCCGACACTCGAAAACGGTAGCTACACCAGTCAATTCTGGGTTTTCCATAATGAAAACGGTGCCTTTGCCGCGCGTGGTGTCCATGGACAGACAATCTACATCGACCCTACGGCCGAAATGGTCCTCGTGCGTCTCGCGTCGTTTCCGCTTGCACAGAACGGGGCGATCGATCCAACGTCGCTTCCGGCCTATCAAGCCGTTGCCGATTTTCTGATGGCAAAGTGAAGCATGCGTCCTGCCAACACCTGTAAACGTGCGTTTGGTCTGCTTGTTATTGCTCGTTCTTGAATTGCTCGAGGATGCGCCGATCGACGATCCTGATACGGCGATACTTGCTCTCGATTGCGCCGAGTTCGAACAAGGATGTCAGGCTACGGCGCAGTGTCGGCCGGGCCACGCCCAGGCTTTTGGCGAGGGCATCCTGTGTTGTGTTGGCTTCGACGCGGTTCTCCGAGAGCTCAAGTAGTCTGCGGCACACCCGCGCGCGCACGGTCAGCGCAAGGGATTCTGCCAGGAGTTCTATCGCGGTGCGGATATTTCGGTGGGACAAATCATAGAAGGACTGCCAGTGCTTTGGCTCTCTCTCGAGATATTTGTGTATCACGGCTGCACTCAGCACGAGGCACGAACAATCCTCCACGGCAAGGACAGACACGATACGCGTTTGACCGGATAGTAATCCCGCATCCCCGATCCAGAACCCGTTCGTCCGGCGGATCAAGGACACAGGTTCATCAGCGATAAGAGGAAACTCGATCTCAACAGCGCCAGACCGCAAACCATAAACGGCGGTGGCCACATCATTGGCGTGATAGACATATTGGCCTATGGTGTAACGGTGTAATTGCCCGACCTCGGCAACCCAGGCCCTGAAGTCGGCAGGTTGTTCGGACAACCAACCCGTAAGGGCCAAGGATCCCAACCGTTTTTCGGTTGAAATGTTTCTATTGTTACTTTCTTGAGTTGTGTTCATCTGTAGTGTGGTCATTTACGGGAGTGCGAGTTTCGGTACAGGCCAGCACAGTCTCCTGCGCCGAAAAGAGGGAAATAAGAGATTTTTTCGTTTGTCTTCATCTTTGTGTCGATGACGGCTGTCTATGGCGTGACGATGCGCGGGTTAAGATTGAGCTCCGCAATGGACGCGATATGATTTTTAGAAGGACCGCCAGATTATGGTTAATTACGCGCAAGGCAAGATTTTTGACCTCTGAAAGATGGTCAAACCCCCTTGTTGACTCGCTCTTCGCAGCGCTTGGACAACACCGATATGTCTAGGCTCGAGCGGTTTGATACCCAGATGGCGTGGATTGAGGGCGGCGTCTTCGGGATGGGCTCAGAGGCGCATTATCCGGATGAAGGCCCTGTGCG